>DASPVY010000375.1:0-11357 GCA_035622115.1 Candidatus Acidiferrales bacterium | reverse complement strand
CGTGACTTCGAAAATGGCGATGCCGCGGCCGGCGGCGACCGCATTCTGCAGAATGGCGCGGGCTTCGCCGGAAGGGAAGTGATGGAAGGAAGTGAACATGGTGCGAAAGCCGTCCAGTTCGAGCGGAACATTTGCGGCGTCGACCGGCTTGCCGTAGAAGGTGATGCCATCATCGGAAGCCGCGCGTAGATTCTCGAAGGCGGCGAGGTTTGGAAATTTGTCGGTGAGATAAATTCGAACGGGGCGCGCGCCGCCGCGAAGCTGCCGGGCAAGATTGATCCACGGCCCGCCGCCGCCCGAACACAAGTCGACAATCGTGCGGGTGCCCGCGCGTTCGAGCGTGGATTGCAGCAGCGGAGCGATGGGTGCGTAGACATCGAGAAAGTTCAGGCCGAACTGAAGCGCGCCGGTGACTTCATCGCGAAGGAATCTGGGGAACCAGGGCTGTTCGTGGATTTCGAAGAATTGGATGCGAGGCATGGACCGATAGGGATTATACGAGGAAAGGCTAGGAAGGCAGGGAAAGGCGGAAAAGGCAGGAAAGGCAGGGAAAGGCCACGAAGGCGGGGAAAGGCCCACAAGAGTAGGGAAAGGCCCCGCGCAAATCGCGGGCGGTCCGTCTGAGTGGGAGGCCGAATTTCAAATCGATGCGGACGGCCGAGGACGACGGCACGGGAGCATGAAACATGGCGACGGACCCCACAAAGACAGACACCACAAAGACAGGCAAAGACAGGCAAAGGCAGGGAAAGGCGGGAAAGACGGGAAAGACGAGGGAAGGCTAGAAAAGCAGGAGAAGGACACGAAGGCAGGGAAATTCAGCCGACGCGCTCGGGGCGAAACAGCGCGGAAGCATGCAGCGATTCGGCATAATCCGGAAGGGCCGCGCGGGCGGCGAGATCGCGGCCGATGATGAAATCGGCCAGCGGCTGCACAGCGAGCAAGTTGAAAATGCGATTGCGAAGGTCCAGCGCGAAGGGCGATTTCGGCCCGAAAACACTGGCGAAACGCACAGCCGCTTTCTGTTTTTTCGCGACGAATGGGCCGAAAAGCGATTGATAACGCGCGAAAGCTTTCTGATGGTCGCCGTCAGCGCGATGCAATTCGCCGGCAAGAATATACGCGGCGGTCATGGCCAGGCTCGAGCCCTGGCCGGCCAGAACGGAGACACTCGAAGCGGCGTCGCCGACCAGCGTGACGCGGCCGCGGGTCCACAAACCTTTGCGCGGATCCATGCGAATCTGGCTGACGCGATCGAAGTAGAGGCGGTCGACGGAATCGAGCGCATCGAGAATTCGCCGTGATTCCCAGCCGCTGCGAGCAAAGCGGCGGCGCAGAACATCTTTTTGCGCAGCGAGATCTGCGGGGCACGAAGGATCATTGTCCGTGAAGGTGAAAAGAAAAGTGGTGCGATCGTCGCGCAGGGCATAGCGGACGATCTGCTGGCCGACTTCGGTGTGCATAACGTAGACATTTTCGTCGCGCGGGCGATAGCCCTGGATTTCGAACGCCGCGGCTTTGTAGCCGAGATATTTTTCGAATTGCGACGACGGGCCGAAGGTGAGCTTGCGAACGCAGGAATGCAGGCCGTCGGCGCCGATCACCAGATCGAAATCGCGCGAAACGCCGCTGGCAAACAAGACGCGGACGGAGCGATAGGATTGGTCAATGCGCGCGATGGCGTCGCCAAAAATGGTTTCGACGCGGCCCGCAAGTTTCTTGAAAAGCTCGGCGGCCAGCTCGCCGCGGGAGATGGTGACGTAGCGGCCGCGAGTGATCTTGTCGAAAATGGCGGCGGAAAATCCGGCGATGCGCGCTCCGGCGTCATTGACGACGCGGACTTCGCGGACCATGTAGCCATTGGCGCGGACGGCGGGCAGCAGGCCCATGCGATCGGCGATTTCAAAGCCGGTGCCCCAGAAGTCGATGATGTAGCCGTCGCTGCGCAGCGCGGGCGCGGATTCGACGATCGTGGGCGTGAAGCCAAAGCGCGCGAGCCAGTAGGCGAGAGTGGGTCCCGCAATTCCGGCGCCAGAAATCAGAATTCTCATCGCAAAAATTGATCCGCAAAAAACGGATACAACGATGAGATGCGGCGGACAGTTCTCGCCGATGTCAAAAGTTTGTCAAGACGCGCAGGCAAAACTGCGACGAAGTGGCGGACGGCGCCATTGCGGTAGTGTCCTAATTTGAAGGAAAGGCGAGGAAAAAAAGGAAGAACCGCGGTGAAAACCACCGCGGGCCCTTCGCGGCTCAGGGTCTGCGACAAAACCGAAAATGGTCCGTCTTAATAAACGCGGCAGCATAAATCGATGCCGACGGCAGAGGCACGCGGAACAACGATATGGAACATGACGACGGACCCCACAGGAGGAAAGGCCGCGGACGACGGACCCCGCATGCAGGGTACGCCATTCCAGTTGCTTCAGGAGGATGCGGGATTCCGGCGTATAATGAAACGAGATGAGAATTCCCGCCATCCCATCGCTCGCCAGGCAGCGCCCGCACTGCGAATGAAGACCACGCACGCATTGGACAATCGAGAACGCGTTTTGCTGCTCGGCGTGAGCGTGAGGAAATCGCGCGTTCCGGGCGCGGGCAGCAGCGTGGCGCAAGAGAATCTGCTCGAGCTGGAAGAGCTGGCGCTCAGCGCGGGCGCAAACGTGACCGGCACGATGCTGCAGTCGCGCGACGCCATCGATCCGGCGACGCTGGTGGGCCGCGGCAAGCTCGAAGAAGTGAAGATCGAAGCGCGCCTGCACAAGGCGCCGCTGGTGATCGTGGATCACAATCTGACGCCGGTGCAACTCCGCAACATGGAGCAGGCGACCGATTGCCGCGTGATCGATCGCACGCAACTGATACTGGATATTTTTGCGAAGCACGCGCGAACGCGCGAAGGCCAACTGCAAGTGGAGCTGGCGCAATTGAATTATTTGCTTCCGCGGCTGACGGGGCGCGGCGTGGAGCTTTCGCGGCTTGGCGGCACCATCGGAACGCGCGGACCCGGCGAGCAAAAACTCGAGACCGATCGCCGCCGCATTCGCGATCGCGTGAGAAAAATCAAGGATGCGATCGAAACGGTGCGCAAGCAGCGCACCACTCGGCGGCGCGCGCGGCAGGCCATACCGCTGGGCACGATTGCGCTGGTCGGCTACACCAACGCGGGAAAATCTTCGCTCTTCAACGCGCTGACGCACGCCCACGTCCTCGAGTCGCCAAAAATGTTTGCGACGCTCGATCCCACGGTGCGAGGCGTGCGGCTGCCGTCGCATCGCCGGGTGCTGCTCTCGGACACGGTAGGATTTTTGCGCGACCTGCCGCCGGATTTGATCGCGGCTTTTCGCGCGACGCTCGAGGAAGTCGAGGAAGCGGCGCTGATTTTACACGTCACGGACATTTCGAATCCGCGGCATCAAGAACTGGATGAAGAAGTGGTGAAGATTTTGAGCGACCTGGGAGTGGCGGATCGAGCGCGGCTGCACATCTGCAACAAAATTGACCGGCTCTCGCCGGAAGATCGCGCGGAGATTTCGCGCGTGGCCGCGAATGGAAATGGAGCGATGTCGCGGACGGCTTTCGTTTCGGCGCAGACCGGCGAAGGGCTCGAAAATCTGCTGGCGCTGATTGATACGGCGCTGCCGATCGATCCGGTGACGCGCGTGCGGCTGCGACTGCCGCTGACCGAAGGCCGAACGCTGGCTATGATCCACGCCTGCGGCAAAGTATTGAACTCGGAGACGAGCGCGGAGCGAATTTCGCTGGAAGCCGAAGTGCCGGAAACGCTGGCGCGGCGTCTGACGGAGTTCACCGTCTGATTTACAAACGCTCCGATGGCCTCGAATTCTGTGGAAAACCTGTGGAATGCGAAATTGAATGGGCTCGAGTGTACCTTCGAGTTATCGGTGGCGGCACGGGCACGAGGGCTCGAAAAGCATCCTAATCCATTGTAAAGCAAGCACTTATTTCTACGCGCGGAGTGTGAACGATGCGCGCGGCGCGCAAACTGCGCAAAAAGCTCGATTCCCAGATTTGCACAAGGTTGGGGCGTTTTGTGGTCTAACAGATAAGAAGTGCTGGACTTTGCGTGCCTTGCGACCGGGACAAACTGGCCCTGGATTCATCGGCGTTTCAGCGCGAAACGTTACCAAAGAATCACCGCGTCTTGCGTATTCGCGCGGTTGGGTAAGGTTGACTGACCGCATTTGCGGGACTATATTCGATTGGGGCGCGCACAGAGCGATGAAACTCTCGCGCGAGGGTGTTGTAGCCCATCTCAATGAACCTGCCGAACAGCCTCACGACTCTGCGCATCTTTTTTGTGCCGCTGCTGGTGGTGGTGCTGCTGACGCGTGAACCCAATTTTGACTTTTGGGGGCTGGCCGTTCACTTCGAAGTCTGGGGTGTGCTGATTCTGCTGGCGGCGGCCGCGACGGACGCTGCCGACGGATATTTCGCGCGCAAGCGCAACGAAGTGACCACCCTCGGCATCCTGCTCGATCCCATCGCCGACAAACTGTTGATTTCGGCGGCATTCATTTCGCTGGTGGAAATGGGGCTGGTGCCCGCATGGATGGTGGTGATCGTCATCGGACGCGAATTCATCGTGCTGGGATTGCGGAACATCGCGGTGGGCGAAGGATTGATCATTCCGGCGTCGCCTCTGGGCAAGACGAAGATGGTGCTGCAGGTGATCTGCGGCTGCGCCGTAATTCTTGCGGCGAAGCACGAGGCGCTGAAGCCTCTCGGCAAAGCGCTGCTGTGGCTGGTGGTGTTGAGCGCAATCGCCTCGGCCGTGCATTACTTCCAGATGTTCTGGAGCCAGGTGAACGACCGCATTCAGCAGCGGCAGAAGAGCCTGCTCATCCTGGAGCAGAGCAAGAAGCCGCAAAATGTGCCGACTCGATAGCGGCGAGCGGCGCTTTCTCCTCGACGTGGCGCGGCGCACCATCACTCATGGATTGGCCGCCCGCGAACTCCCTCAGATTCAGCCGCCGCCGGGCGCCTTGAGCGAACCGGCGAGCGCATTCGTAACCTTGTGGCGGGGAAAAGCGCTGCGGGGCTGCATCGGCCGGCTGATTTCGCACGAGCCGCTGGCCCAAGTTGTGGCGCTGGCGGCGATCTCCGCCGCGATGCATGATCCGCGATTTGGCGCGGTGCGCGCAGAGGAGCTCTGCTCGCTGGATATTGAGATTTCCGTGCTGTCGCCATTTGAGGACATCGCGGCGGCGGATGTGCGGGTTGGGGTTCATGGGCTCATGATCGTGCGCGGGCCGTTCCGCGGGTTGCTGCTGCCGCAAGTGGCGCTGGAATACCGCTGGAGCGCGACACGGTTTCTCGAGGAAACGTGCGTGAAAGCCGGTTTGCCGCGGGATGCGTGGCGCGATTCCGAAACGCAGATCTCGGCGTTCACGGCCGAGGTCTTCGCCGAACGTGAATCGGCGGAAAATAAAAGCGGCGCGGACGAAATCGCCGCGCCGCAATAATTCTGAACGGTTTAGGTTTATTCGATTTCGACGTACTCGCCCGCATACAAAGGCTTCAGCGCGAAGGTAACCAGCATCGTCGACGAATCCGGCGAGGTGCGCACCACGATGCCTTCGCCCAGCACTTCGCGGGGGACGCTATCCCACTTGTAGCTCTTCGAAGCGCCGCCGTAGCCGTAAACCTCAAACGCCATCCGCGAGGTCTGGTAAGCCGTTTCGGTTTCCTGGCCGGCGTAGCGGAAGATGCGGAAATAATCGCCCACGTGGACGCCCTGTTCTGAACCGAGATTTATGTAGACGATGTCGTTCGTGCCGTAAGAAACCTGGAACCACTTGCCGGCTACAAGCATGGCCTTGGCCTTGCCGCTCGCCGGCGCGAAACGATCGAAGTTCACTTCCGGCTTCAGCGGTGGCGCAGGCCGCTCGACGAAGGGAACCGCGATGTCGCCCCGCTGCATGTACTGGCAGGAATTCGCAATCTGCGCGATCGAATTTTTCGGATTGACGACGACGACTTTGATGCGGCCTTCATCCTCCCAGAGCTTGCCCAAGGCGTGCATCAAGGTGAACTGAGACTTAAACCAGGGGTAGTCGGTCGGCTCGTCCACCGCGCGGATGATGGAGAATTCATCGCCAACGCGAATGCCTTGGCCCTCGCCCTTGTTGAGATAAACGTAGTTGCCTTCCTGAAAGGTGACTTTGGATTCGGATTCCTCGCCGGTGATGATGAAGGTATCGTGGGGCGGCTCTTGATTGGTCATCACGCCCGAGCAATACATATCATTGGGGATGGGCGTGCGCACCTTGACCTCCTCCTGTGCGTATGCCGATACGCCGGCCAGTGCCACGGCGAGGCCGAGAACCACCGATTTTCCGCGCATGAGAAACACTCCTTAGGACACATTCGCGCCGACAAAGTGGGCGCGATTCTCCACTCAACCCACCGTAGCAATGGATCCGGGAAGGGTCAAGGCAATCTCCGGCGTCGCTTTACACATTGTGCACCGCATGGTAGAAGCCGATGATTCCGAAGGCGATACGTGGAGCATCAGGTGAGGGGACTTTTCGGAAAAAATAGGGTTTGCGCGGTGGTTGCAGCCAGTACCAGGACGGAGGCAGCCCGCGAGGTCGCGGCGTCGCTCCGCGCGACGCGCACGATCGAGCTCCGGCTGGACTGGGTCGGCGGGAGGAAGGAAATCAGGGCGGCATTGCGGTGGCTCGCGGCGAATAACTCTGCGTTTCGAAGGAGCGGGGTCACGATTATCGCCACGTGCAGACGGCGCAAGGCGGGCGGGAAATTCGCCGGGACGATTCGAGAGCAAATCGCGATTTTGCGCGAGGCAGCGGAGGCGGGTTGCCGGTGGCTGGACCTGGAGATTGAAAGCGCAGAGAGATTTTCGCGCGCCGAATTGGCTGCGCCGCGAGCGAAGGCGCGGCTGCTGATTTCGGACCACAATTTTCGAAAGATGCCACAGCGGCTCGAACGAGTGAAGGGGCGGCTTGAACGCGCCCGTGGCGACGCGATTAAAATTGCGGCGCATGCGGGGACGTACGGCGATGCATGCCGCCTGCTGGATTTTGCGCGAACGAGCCGGCGCAGCGTCATGGTGCCGATGGGAAATCTGGCGGCCGCCGCGCGAATTTTGGCGCTTCGCTGCGGATCGGCGGTGGCGTACGCGCCGGTGAACGCAGCGACCGCGCCGGGGCAGATCGGCTTGAGCGCGATGAAGGAAATTTATCGCGCGGGGAAAATCGACCGGCACACGAGCGTTTACGGAGTGATTGGCGATCCAGTGGCACATTCGCTCTCACCGCAAATGCAAAATGCGGGATTCGCGGCGCGGCGGATGAACGCGGTCTACGTTCCATTTCTGGTGCGCAGAGGCTCGCGGGGGCTGCGCGATTTTCTGGGAGCGGTCGAGGGCCTGGGCGTGAAGGGATTCAGCGTCACGATTCCGCACAAAGAGGCGATTCTCGAATATCTGGACGATTGCGATCCGCTCGCGGCGGAAATTGGCGCGGTGAATACCGTGGTGGTGCGCGGCGGCGGAAAACTCTATGGATACAATACGGATTACGTTGGAGTGCTGCGAGCGCTCGAAAGGCGCGTGCAGCTTGCGGGAAGTTGCGTGCTGATTTTGGGCGCGGGGGGCGCGGCGAGAGCGACGGCGTTCGCGCTGGCCCACGCTGGGGCGAATGTGCGCATCTGCGCTCGGAGGCCCGAGAGAGCGAGGGCGCTGGCGCGAGCGGTTGGAGGAGAAGCGATCGAAAGAAGCCGGCTGCGCGCGGAATATTTCGATGCGATTGTGAATGCGACGCCGGTGGGGATGCATCCGAATACGAAAGCGTCGCCGCTCGAAGCGAACGAGCTGAATTGCAGGCTGGTTTTCGATTCGATTTACCGGCCGCGAAGGACGAAACTGCTGCAGACGGCAGAGCGGCGAGGGATTGAGACGGTTTCGGGCGTGGAGATGTTTATCGCGCAGGGCGCAGCCCAATGGGAAATTTGGACCGGCGAGCGCGCGCCGGAGAGCGCGATGCGGCAGGCACTGGAGAAAGCGTTGCGGCGGCCAGAAAACGATTCTGGGTCGGAAGATGATCGGCGGTCATAACGAGAAGCGATTGATTCGGCCGGATTTCAAGACTTTTCGAAAACTCGCGCGGGAGGGAAACCTCGTGCCGGTTTTCGAGAGTTTCACGGCGGATTTACTGACGCCGGTGGGCGCCTATCTGAGGATTGCGCGAGGATCGCGGTATTCGTTCTTGCTCGAAAGCGTGGAAGGCGGCGAGACGATTGCACGATATACCTTTGCGGGAGCGAATCCGGCGGAAGTGTTCCGCTCGCGCGGAAGAAAGTGCACGATCGAATCGGCGCGAGGGCGGAAGGAAGTCAATGAGGATCCAATTCGTTTGCTGCGGCAGATGATGAAGCGCTACACGCCGGTGCGCGTGGCGGGGCTTCCTCCGTTTTTGGGCGGCGCGATCGGATGCTTCGCGTACGACATGGTCCGGCTGATCGAGAAAATTCCGGCGAGTGGGCGCGACGATCTGGGGCTGGACGATGCGGTGCTGATGTTTTATCGCGGAGTGGTGGCGTTCGACCACGTGCGGCATCGCGTGTGGATCGTGCAAAACGTTTACACGGAAGATGAAGGCAGCCTGCGCGCGAAGTATGACGAAGCCGTGCGCGCAATCGAGCGAACGCGGCGGCTGCTGCAGGCGCCGCTGCGCGCGGAGGGGCGACGCGCGCTGCGACAGGGCCGCGCGCGAGCGCTCAAGTTCCAATCGAACTTCACGCGCGCGCAATATCTGGCCGCGGTACGAAAGGCGAAAGCGCACATTCGCGCGGGCGACGCGTTCCAGATCGTGCCGAGCCAGCGCTTCAGCGCGCAGACGCATGCAGATCCGTTTGAGATTTATCGCGCGCTGCGGGTGATCAATCCCTCGCCATATCTTTATTTCTTGCGGCTGGACGACGTTGCGATTGTGGGCAGCTCGCCGGAAATGCTGGTGAAAGTGCAGGGGCGCAATGCGTTTTACCGTCCGATTGCCGGGACGCAGCCGCGCGGCCGGGATGAGGCGCAAGACCAAGAGCGGGCGGAAAAATTGCAGGCCGATCCAAAAGAACGCGCGGAACATATCATGCTGGTTGACCTGGGGCGAAACGACTTGGGGCGCGTGTGCGAATACGGATCGGTGAAAGTGGACCGGCTGATGTATGTGGAACGATATTCGCACGTGATGCATTTGGTGTCGGCATTAAGCGGAACGCTGCGCGAAGGCGTGGATTGCTTTGAGGCGCTGATGGCCTGCTTTCCGGCCGGGACGCTTTCCGGCGCGCCGAAAGTGCGCGCGATGGAAATTATCGACGAGCTCGAGCCGACGCGGCGCGGAATCTACGCGGGCGCGATTCTATACCTGGATTTTTCGGGAAATCTCGATTCGTGCATCGCCCTGAGGACCCTGGTGGCGAAGAACGGCAAGGTGCACGTTCAAGCCGGAGGCGGCGTGGTGGCCGATTCAGTGCCGGAGCGGGAGTATCAGGAGACGCTGAACAAGGCGCGCGCGGTGGTGGCAGCGGTGGAGGAAGCGCACCGGGCGATGAAATGATTCTGCTGCTCGATAACTACGATTCGTTCACCTACAACCTGGCGCAGTACCTCGGCCAGATGGGGCAGACGCTGGTGGTGCGGCGGAACGACAAAATCACGCTTGACGAAATCGGCGACCTGGCGCCGGAGCGGATCGTAATTTCGCCGGGTCCGGGAACGCCGCGGCAGGCGGGCATCAGCATCGCGCTGATCAAGAGATTTGGCGGAAAGATTCCGATTCTCGGCGTGTGCCTGGGACATCAGGCAATCGGCGAAGCATTTGGCGGGCGCGTGATTCGCGCGAAAAAAATCATGCACGGGAAGACCAGCGAGATTCGTCACGACGGCAAGACGATTTTCCGCGACCTGCCGCAGAATTTTCCGGCGACGCGATATCACTCGCTGATCGTCGAGCGGAAATCACTGCCGGCGGAACTGGAAATTTCCGCCGAGACTCAGGACGGAACGATTATGGGCCTGCGGCAGGCGAAGATGAGGGTCGAAGGCGTGCAATTTCATCCTGAGTCGGTGCTCACCGGCGCGGGCTACCAGCTACTTCGGAATTTCCTCAGCGTGTAGACAAGCGGCAGGCGATGCAACTCGCGAAACGCGAAAAACAAATTGCGGGCTTCGTGCTCATCGGATTTGCCGTGGCGATTATCGTGATGGCGACGCGGCTGGGAAACGTCAATCCCACGCGCGATGAAAGCCCGAAGCTGGAGACCCCGCTGCGCCCGGCGCTGGGATTCGATCGAAACGATTATCCGGGAGACGAGGAAATGGCCGCGCTGCGCCGCGCATACGCCTTTTCGAGCTACTGGCTGAACAATCCGCCCGGAGCGAATGGGAATTCGTGGGCGGGCAAGCGAAATATTCTGGTGGAAAATAACTTTGGCTTTCTCGTGCTTTTTAACGGAAGAGCGAGCAAGGAGCTGAAATCGGAACGCGCTGCTGCGAGTCTGGGTTCCTCGGACGCGAGCGCGGCCGCCGCCAGCGCGACGCGCGAAGGATTTCCCAAGGACACGGTGATTTTCCTCGACCAGGAAGAAGGCGGGCGAATGCTGCCGCCGCAAAAAGCGTACATCTACGCGTGGATGGACGGCGTGAAGAACGCCGGATTTCGCGCGGGAAATTATTGCTCGGCGATCGCGGTGAAGGACGGCGCAGAGGAAGTGACGACCGCCGAGGATATTCGCGAGAACGCGAACGGCCGCGCGATTGTGTTTTGGGTTTACAACGACGCGTGCCCGCCTTCGGCAGGATGCGTGTATCCGCCGAGCGCGCCGAAGCCGTCGACGAGCGGATTCGCACTGGCGGACGTGTGGCAATTCACGCAATCGCCGCGGCGGAAGGAACTCACGCAGCGGTGCGCGGCGAATTACGATGCGGATGGGAATTGCTATCCACCGGCGGAAAGCGGCGCGGGGAAAATTTTTTTGGATCTCGATGCGGCGACCTCGCCGGATCCATCGCACGGCGGAGGATAACGCAATGGCACCGCGAAAAGCGCCGCGCGGAATTATGGCGCGCTGAACGCGGCGAGTGCGTCGAGCCTTTGGCAAGCGGCGCCGGAATCGAGCGAATGCGCGGCGAGGCGCACTCCATCGAGAAAATCAGAGGCGCGGCCCGCGGCAACCAGGGCGGCAGCGGCGTTGGCGAGAACGATATCGCGGCGCGGCCCGTGCTCGTGCGGATGAAGCGCGCTGCCGAAAATTTGGCGGATGATTTGCGCGTTTTCTTTGGCGTCTCCGCCTTGTATGGCTTTGAGCGGCGCGCGCGA
>DASPVY010000374.1:0-6893 GCA_035622115.1 Candidatus Acidiferrales bacterium | reverse complement strand
TCTGATTCGCACGCAGTATCCCGGCGATTCCCTCCACTGCGTGCTTTTCCACGATTCCGCCGAAGAAATTCCGCTCGGCAAGCTGGCGCGCGTGCAGGTGGGCCCGTATTACACGAACACGCGCGAAGGCTTGCGCATGGCCCAGCGAATTCTGAGCCGCCAGAAAAAAGATATGAAGCAGATCGTCATGATTACCGACGGCAAACCTTCCGCCCTGACCCTCGAGGACGGCCGCATTTACAAAAATGCCTTCGGCCTCGATCCCCTCGTCGTCACCCAAACGCTCGAGGAAGTTTCCAAGTGCCGACGCGCGGGAGTTCTAATCAATACGTTTATGCTCGCCAGCGACTACAGCCTCGTCCACTTTGTTCAGAAAGTGACGGAGCTTTGCAGCGGCAAGGCGTATTTCACCACGCCCTACACGCTCGGCCAGTATCTCCTCATGGATTACGTCCAGAAGAAGACTCGCCAGATTCACTGATGGCCCGCGCCAATAGCAGACGCCGGCATTCCGATTGGCTTGAATTGCGGCTGGGCGCGAGATTCAGTTCTGCCGGTGCCGTCCACGAAATCCGAGTCGCAATTCCGGTCCGCGCATCCAAGAAATTGGACTTAAAATTGAATCAGGACGGTCGATTCGACGGATGAGCTTCTGGCGGCGTGGCTGTGGAGGAGGGATGCTACCGGCAGGCGCGGCCGCGCCGCCGGTTACCCTCAAGGATCTCGACGGCAGGCCCCATTCGCTCACCGATGCGCTCTCGCAAGGCCCCGTTCTTCTCGCTTTCTTCAAGATTTCCTGCCCCGTCTGCCAGTTCACGTTTCCATTTATCGAGCGGATTTTCGAGCGTTACGGCGGAGGGAAAGCTTCCATCTGGGCGATTTCTCAGGACGACGCGGCGGACACCCGCGACTTCTGCAAGGAATTTGAGATCACCTTCCCCGCTCTTCCCGACTTCGAAGATTATCGCGTGTCCAATCTCTACCGCATCACCAACGTGCCGAGCCTTTTTCTCGTCGAGCCGGATGGCACGATCAGCCAGAGCGTGACGGGATTTTCGAAAAAAGATTTGGATGAGATCGCTCAGAAACTTGCGACCGTGAAGGATGAACCAGCCAGCCCGCTTTTCGCGCCCAGCGAAATCGTTCCCGATTACAAGCCCGGTTGAGGCTCCCGCAACTAGGTTCCGGCGGAACCGAAAAACTCAATCTCGGCGGCCTTTCCTTCTGTGGGGTCCGTCGTCATGTTTGGTCTCATGGTTTCGCGTCTCGCTGTCGTTGGCATCGATTTGCGCTGCCGCGTTTATTAAGACGGACCATTTTCGGTTTTGTCGCAGACCCTGAGCTGCGAAGGGCCCGCGGCGATTTTCACCGCGGTGTTTATCTCTCGCGCGATCACTCGGATTCCAACTCCACGACAGTCTTTTTATGCTTAAGCTGCTTGCGGCGTTTGTCTTCAATCACTCGCTCGGCCGGCGGCAAGCCCGCGCCGAGGCGCGCGCGGCGGCGTGCTTCCTTCGCGGCTCGAAAGCGGCGCTGCTTTTTTCTGGCCATACGCCTATCAAATATAACGCAAGGAAGAATCAGGCGAAGGTTTCTGCTTTAGTGGCCGGCCGTCAAGGCCGCGGATTCAGCCTTGGCTTCGCGAAGGAGCGGAATTTCCGGATCGGCATCCTTCCACAGCGTGAGGAAATCGTTATATGCCGCTTTGGCCTTCTCCGTGTCGCCCGCAAAGACGTAAGCGCGTGCCAGTCCGACATGCGCGTAAGCTCCCGTCGGACAGTTCCAGACAAGGCCGCGGTGAGCTAGAATCTTTTGGAATTCGGCAGCGGCGGCAGTTCCCTGCTTCTGCATGAGATAAGCTTGACCGCGAACGTAGATCGGAAACAAACAAGAGTCATTGAGCGAGGTAAATACCGGAGCGTATTCCAACGGCGCGGGAGTTTGCAAAAGCTCCAGAGCGCGGTCGGGGTTCTTGTCCAGGAGAGCGAGCTGGGCTTGAATCGTGGGCAGCCAGTAAGACTGAAGAACGGTGTTCGATGGCCAGCGCTTCGCCAGACCCTCCACGATCGGCTTCGCGGCGGCTGCGTCTCCGGCTAATGCATCCACCAAGGCGGATTCCACCTGCGCGTCCTGACTTCCGGGAGATAGTTTAAGGGCAGCTGCGGCGTCCTGGCGGGCATCGCTCATCTCCCCAAGCACGGCTTCACGGAACGCGCCGTAATCCTGCCAGAGCGCGGCAGATTCCTGATTCTCCACGTGGACCGCAGACTCGATGGCGTGCTTGGTCATCTCCCGCGCCTTCTGCAAGTGCCCGGAATAGGCGGCTGTGTCCGCCTCAAGCGCAAAAGATTCGTGCTTTACATCCGCGTGGGAATCAAACCAGGAGCCCTGCTCCGCCATCGCCGCCGAATCGCTCTTGATGAACGCGAGTACATAAAGGTAGATATGCAAAGCGTCGTTGTCTAAGTTCTGGCCCAGCGCGCTTTCAATCTCTTTTCGAGAGTCATCGTAGCGGTCCAAGTTCAGATACAAATTGGCGGCGTTGCCCAAAGTAAGTACGCTGGGCTTCTCCAGGTGCGAACCCTCGATCGTCGTTTCAAGCGCATTCTTGAGCTGGCCCTGCTGAACGTAAATAATCGCGAGATTGTTATGCGCGCCCGCGTCTCGAGGATAACTTGCTACCCAGCGCTGCGCGGTTTCGGCACTTTTGTCCAGATCGCCCAAGACGAGCTCGTAATACAAGGTCTCGATGCGAAGTCTCTCGAGTTCGCTGGCGCGGTCGCGGAGTTCAAACGCCTTGGTGAGATAGGTGGCGCCTTTTTCATCCTGCCCGGTATTCGAATATTCCACGCCCAATGATTCATAGGCGGCGGCAAACTGCGGGTCGAGCTGGATGGCCCGCTGGAAGAACGGCAGACTGGATGCCGGGCCTTTCTCGCTGACCGTCTTGTTGCCAATGCTCAAGGCCTTCAGGGCCTCCAGCGAAGCCGTGGTCTCCTGGGCAAGAGGGACATCGTATTTCTGAACGGAAGCCAGCGATTCGCCCAGTTCGGTGCGGAGCTTGGAAGCGGCCTGGCCCAGCGCATCGAGGACTTTTTCTTTGCCCGAAGCCTGCACCTGCTCCTGGGCCAGAATGTCCCCAGTGGCGCAATTGACAGCCTTCAGCCCGACGACGTAATCGCTGCCGATATTCGCAATCGATCCCGCAACGAACACTTTGCCATCGGCGCGAAAGCAGAGCTCGCGGGCCACATCGGGAGTGAGCCGCGTATCCACCGGGCGCGTCATCAGGCGAAGCGTGGAGGCCACACGCTCATCCGAGAGCACGTTGAGAAAGGGCGACTGGCGCAGCGAGACGCTCAGCGCCTGCTTCAACGCGTCGTCGAAGACGGGATCGCCTGTGGAATTGGCAAAATCGGCCACCACCACAGAATCGCGCTCCGTGAGGGCTGCGGCGGGCTTGGCACGGCCTTTGAACCACCAAAAGCCTGCCGCGGCGATAGCGATCACGAGAATGGCCGCCGCGGCTGCCGCGATTAAAGTCCTGGACGGCCCGGACGCAGCTTTGGCCTTGACCGCGGAGCGGGAACCAACGGACGAGACCGTGGAATCCTGATCGCGCTTGAGCCGCTGAAGATCCGAGCGCAAATCCGAGGCGTGCTGGTAGCGCAGATTGGGATCCTTCTCGAGGCACTTGCCGATCACGCGATCGAGTTCGGCCGGCACATTCGGATTCAAGCGAGCCGCTTCCTGCGGCGCCCGATTGAGAATGGCTTCGAAAATTTCTGCCGTCGAGGCGCCGGGAAACGCGGCCTTGCCTGTCGCCATTTCATAGAGAACGGCCCCAAACGAGAAAATGTCGGTCCGCGAATCCAGATCGCGGCCGCGAGCCTGTTCCGGAGACATGTAAGCGATCGTGCCGATGGCTGAGCCCGGGCTCGTGAGGTCTTTGTCGGCGACCGCATCGGCCGTGTCCTGCATCGAAATTGACTGCGAAGACGTCGGCGTGACGGTCTTCGCCAATCCAAAATCGAGAATCTTGGCCTGATTGCGCAGGGTCACGAAAAGATTGGCGGGCTTGATATCGCGATGAACGATGCCCTTTTCGTGGGCCGCGGCAAGCGCATCCGAAATTTGAATCCCGATGCCGAGCGCATCTTCAATCGGCAGGGGCTTGCCGCCCTGGCGATGCTTAAGCGTCTGGCCCTCGAGATACTCCATGGCGATGAAAAGGCGGCCGGCATCCTCCCCGATTTCGTAGATCGTGCAAATGTGGGGATGATTCAACGCGGAAGCAGCGCGCGCTTCACGGCGGAATCGTTCGAGCGCGACGGGATCCTTGGCGACATCGTCGGGAAGAAACTTCAGGGCTACGGCGCGGCCGAGATTGACGTCTTCGGCTTTATAGACGACGCCCATTCCTCCGCCGCCCAGCTTCTCGATAATGCGAAAGTGAGCGACAGAGGTTCCCGGCGCCCGAGCACCCGAGGAAGACGAGTCGGTCATAGCGCGTGAATCATAGCAATAACGCGAAAGGAACGACAAGGCGAAGAGACGCCCGATGATGCCTCGCAATATCTCTGGGATTGAGCATGCGCTACCCGATTTGGCGCGCTCGGCGGCTCAGCCGGCTTCCGGGCCTGCAATGGCGAAGATCATGCTGGAAGTCCCCACTTTTCTCGGCCGGCCGCGAAACATCCGGGTGAGATCGCGTTGCCGCGTGAATCCACGGTCCTCGAGAACGTCGCCGCCTACGCCGGAATTCCCGGCGAGATCCAGATAGACTTTTCCTTCCGGCATTCGCGTCAGCAGCCCATCCAACAAAATTCCCGCCGCTCGTGGATCCACGGCGACGATGGGTCCGGCATAGAGCGCGCGGGCGCCCCGGCGTGCCAACGCGTAACCAGCCGGCGCTTTGGATATCGGCGAGAGGTCGGACAAGACTACGGGTTCGCAACACGCATCCGCGATCAATAGTTTCAGGAAAGCTCGCCGATCGGCGCCGAACGCGCGGCGATCGAGTTCAAAGAGCGATTCTTCGAAAGACCGGCTTAGCGCGGCGCCTCCCGTCTCTGCCTTCCGAGTCGGACGCGACGTCCCTTCCCAGCGCTGGATGTCTGCTTCGGGAATGAAACCGAAAGATTCGTAGAGAGGCAAGCCTGCGGGAGTAGCATCGAGCTTGATCGTGTCAATCCCACGCGCCGCGCAAAATTCGAGGGACGCCTGCATCAGGCGTTTCCCGATGCCGCGCCGGCGGTATTCCTCCTTCACCAGCATCATCCCGATCCACGCCGCTTCGCGTCCGTAGGTCATGGTCGTGATCGTGCCCACGAGTCGCGCGCCCGCGAATGCGCCGAAACAGCCTTCCGGAGAGAGGCCCAGGATTCGTTTCCAGTCTTCTTCGGTCTGATTCCAGCCTGCGGCCGTCACCATCTGAAGCGCCTCGGGCAGATCCGCCGGGCGCAAATTGCGAATCTCGAATGTAGATTCTTCGCCGAAGACGATTCGCTCCGCCACGTGAATTAGCGCGCTTTGTCGAAGAGCAGCTTGGCCCCGAAGCCGATGAAGATGGCGCCGGTGGCGCGATTCAGCGCCCGGGCAATCTTCGGCGTCGCCAGAAACGCAGAAAGAGAGCGCGTGGCCATGACCAGCACGATAAACCAGAGAATGCCCTCCGTCGCGTGAATGGATGCGAGCAAAAGGCTGAATCGCGCGGCGTTCACTCCGGCCGGAATGAACAACGGCAGAAACGTAACGTAGAAAACGCCCACTTTCGGGTTGAGCAGATTGGTGAACAGGCCGCGGAGGAACCAGCGGCTGGAATTTTCTTTCCAAGTTGAAATGGCGCCGCCATCCGGATCGGCCGTTGCCACGCTGAGTGGCGAGCCGCTCCGAAAGTAAATCTTAAACCCGAGAAAGACCAGGTAGCACGCGCCTGCGATGCGCAGCACGTTGTAGGCGAATTGCGATGCGGCCAGCAACGCGCCGAGCCCGAACGACACGATGCAGCCCCACGTGAGGAGGCCGAGGCAAACTCCGATGCTCGCGGCCATCGCGCGGCGCGGACCGCTTACCGCGGCAGTTCTCAGCACCAGCGCTGTATCAAGGCCCGGAGTGATCGTCAGCAAACCGGCGGCAGCGATGAAAGTAATCAGTGCGTGCGAAACGGTCATTCGAGGAGCCTTGACCGAAGCCTTTTGCCTGCCTTCAACCAAATTTTATCCGGCTAGCGGCGGCGTGTCGAGCGCGGCTTCCGCGGACCATCCGACACTCTGTAATCCAGACCAACCACGCCATCCGCAAACGTTTTCGCGGAAAGCAATTTGAGCGGAATGTACCGGTGGCGGGGCTGGATGAGGGGAATGCCTTCGCCGATGAATATGGGGATGACGTGGACGCTGAACTCGTCGATCTCTCCTTCGTCCAAAAACGAAGCAATGAGGCCGCCGCCTCCCATCATCCAAATGTTTTTGCCGGCCTGAGCGCGCAAGCGCTGTGCGAAAGGCTTGATCGGCTCGTTCACGTATTGCACGCCTTGCTCCGGCTCAAATGGATTGTGCGAGAAGACGTAATTCTTGATTCCCTTTCCATATACCGCCAGGTTCATTCCCATCTCGAGGCCTTTGGCATAGGTCTTGCGGCCCCAAAGAATCGTGTCCACGGATTTAAGGAACTCGCCCATTCCGTAAGAATCCTTCGGGCGCGGCCGATCGAGCCAGGCAACGTCGCCATCGGGCCGCGCAATATAACCATCTGCGCTGGTGGCGATATAGACGATGATTTTCCGGCGGCTCTTCATGCAGCGATTCCTCCCGTGAGGATTGCGAAATCATACCCCGGATGAGAGGCGTGCCTGTATCCTGATTGGCGCCAGTTGCCGCGATGGTAGCGGG
>DASPVY010000373.1:0-2057 GCA_035622115.1 Candidatus Acidiferrales bacterium | reverse complement strand
CGATTCATCGGCTTGGCCTGCTCGAGATCGGCCACGATGTCAGCGAGAACGCGCTTCTGCGCGGCGGTGGGCTTGAAAGGCAGAATGCGCTTCAAGGCCTCACGCACGCGATCCTCGCGAACGCGCAGTGGGATGCCGGTCTGGTCGCGTTCTTCGCGCCGGCGCGCGGCAATGCCGAGTTGAAAGAAAAAGAATTCCTCGAAGATCATGCGCGCGTGCGAAGCGCTGCGGAATTCATTCAGCGCTTCAAGGTTTTCGTTGGCCGGCGGAAAGTGGACGTACATCAGGGCCTCGCGGCGGGAAGGGAAGGCGTAGCGGCGCAGAATGGCTTCGGGCAAAGTTTCCGGCATTGCGCCCCCGAGATTCTGGAGCAGTTCGTAGATGATGCGGCGCAGCATCTTCGAACTGATCCCGCCGATGGATTCGTAGATCGGGACGATTCTGCCGGCTTCGGTTGAGTCCGCGGCCGAGCCGTTGGCGCTTCCCGAGGAATTCGTCGAGAGCACTTCGATTTGGGGATTGATCATCTCGCGGCGCGCAGTGCGATAGGGATCCATTTCGGCTTTGCCGTACAGGACGAGCGACATTCCCGGCTTGAGGCGCCCTTCGAGATAGGCGCCGTGAAAAAAGCGAACGCTGAGAATGCCGCTGGCGTCGCGGACTTTCATCGCGAACATGGCATTGCGATCGCGCGCGAATCGAATCGTGCTGCCCGAGGTGATTTCGGCCCGCACGGTGAAGGCCTGGCCGGGGACAAGCTCGGCGATCGGAGTAAAGCGCGTGCGATCTTCGTATCGAAAGGGAAGGTGGTGCAGCAAATCGCCGACGCTATGAATGCCGCGTTCGGCAAATTGAGCGGCGCGCTGCGGGCCGATTCCGCGCAGTCCGAGGATTGAGGTGCTGAGGGTAACGCTCATAATTTTCAAATCGCGGCGATTGCTGCTTGCTTTTATATCACTGGAGAAGCACCGCAGTTTCCACAGGATACCGCGACGCCAGGCAATTTGCTTCGAAAGGAGTTCCGTCCTATATTGACATGAGTGGGGCCGCACACGCGAATCGGGCGGCGTGCGGGCGACTTCATGGCGCGGAAATACCTGGGCGCGACCCTAAGACGTTGGGTTGAATATTTGGCGGCGATTCTTTTGGGGAACGCAATTTATTATCTCTCGCTCACGCCGCACCTCCCGGATTCCTTGAAACATAAGCTCTACGCCCCCGACGTCGGCTTGTTGCTGGATTTCCTTGTGTGCGCAGGGGTTTACGGGCTGATCCGGCTCGGCGAGTGGATATGAAACGGGCCAAATTGGTTGTGCGTCCCATTTACGAGACGGCTGTTCGACTTCGGGCAACAGCGGTGCTTACCGTGTGCAAAGAAATGCGTCTATATCTGTGGGGCCAGGAAGAAAGGCAAGATGCCGGGGCAGTTGCGGATCGGTTAGCCTTCCGAGCGCTGCTGTTTACGGGCAGCCGCAACCGGTGGGTTTCATCATGGGGATGAGCGTCGCTCTCGAGCGAGATGTGCGCCAGGCAGCGGTGAAGATTTCGGACGATCATGCCCTCGTTCGGGATGCGCAGGGAGGAGACCGTCTCGCGTTCGAGGAATTGGTCCGACGCTACGATCGCGAAGTATTGCGGCTTGCCCTCAATCTGGTTCATCGCAGCGAAGATGCAAGGGATATCTACCAGGAAAGCTTTTTGCGGGTTTACAGGAACCTACATCGCTTCCGGTTCGAATGCAGCTTTTATACCTGGCTCTACCGGATCGTCACGAATGTGGCCCTCGACCATCTGCGAAGAAGGACTAGCCGGCGCGAAGATCAGGCTCCTGCCAGCGAAGAATACGAAGGCAGCTCGAGAGATTTTTTTGACCGCCAACCGGAGACGCGCGCGGGCTCGAATCCCGAACGCACCGTTCTGGGCGATGAGCTGGGGCGGCACATCCAGCAGGCGATTGAGCGGCTTTCGCCGCGCGAGCGAGTGGTTTTCGAGCTGAAGCATTACCAGGGATTGAAGTTGCGCGTCATTGGAGAAATGTTGGGCACGTCGGAAGAAAC
>DASPVY010000372.1:0-5025 GCA_035622115.1 Candidatus Acidiferrales bacterium | reverse complement strand
CGAGGAATGACGCCGTCTTGAACGTAGTACGTCGGACAGATTCTCCCAATCGCCCCGAAGGCATTCTTACGGCCCTTCCAAAGCAAATCGCGTTCTTGCGCATCCCGAGCCGTGCGGACTTCTCTCGCCGAGTGTGACCGGCAAACGTCAGCCACGGCTTCAGCGTGCTCTTCGGCCGCCTCTCGCAGCCCGTCCACTTCGATCAGCAGCACGGCCGCACTATCGAGCGGAAATCCCGCGTGAACGTAATCCTCGACGGCGCGCAGCGTCCAGCCATCCATCATTTCGCAAGCCGCTGGAGTGATGCCTCGCGCGGTGATGTCCGCCACGGTCTCGGTCGCGTCATCGAGCGAATCGAACACGGCGAGCAGCGTCTTTACGGCTTCGGGCAGAGGCGTGAGCTTCGCGGTGATCTCGGTGACGAGGGCGAGCGTTCCTTCCGAGCCAACGAACAGGCCCGTCAAATCGTAGCCGGCGGAATCGAGCGCGGAATTTCCGATGCGCACAACTTCGCCCGTCGGAAGGACGATTTGCAGCGCCAGAACGTGATTCGTGGTCACGCCGTAGGCGAGAGTGTGCGGCCCGCCGGCGTTTTCTGAAACATTTCCGCCGATGGTGCACGCTTTTTGGCTGGAAGGATCGGGCGCGTAGTGCAGGCCCGCATGCTCAACCGCACGCGTGAGATCGAGATTGACGACGCCCGGCTGCACGACCGCGCGCCGATCTTCCAAATCGATCTCGAGAATCCGGTTCATTCGCGAAAATACCACGATGATTCCGCCGTATCGCGCGAGCGCGCCGCCAGAGAGGCCCGTCCCCGCGCCGCGGCCGACCAGCGGCGTTTGATAACGATTCGCGAGCTCGACGATCCGCACCACGTCTTCGGTCGAGCTGGGAAACACGACGCACTCCGGCCGCCCCACTTCCACCGAGCCGTCGTACTCATAAAGAAGCAATTCTTCGCGGCTGGAGAGCACGGCGTCCGGCGAAAGGAATTTTTCGAGAGAACGAATGAGTTTCTTGTTCATGTCGAAGAGCGCGCCGTGAGTGTCACTACGCAACTATAGTCGCGGTTTTCGATGGCCGTCAACGCGGCCACCTTCCAGTTGATTCGCGGGTTCGCATCGCAGGCGCTTTCGGGGCGTGTATACTGTTGCGGTTTTGCAGCGGTGATTTCCGAATTTAGTCGACCCAATCTGGTCGCGTTGAGCCGAGGATCCGCGTGAGCCGTCCGAAACTTTTGGCAACACACTGGCTTTTTCCTGAGGCGCGCAAGATTTTGGAAGCGACCGGCGATGTTGACTACTGGAAGGAATCCGACGCGATTCCGCGAGAGGAATTTCTCCGGCGCATCGTCGGCAAGGACGGGCTGGTCTGCCTGCTTACCGAAAAAGTGAATGAGGAACTCCTCGCGTCCGCGCCGGCTCTGCGAATCGCCGCGACTGTTTCCGTCGGCTACGACAATCTCGACGTTCCCGCTTGCACGAAACATCATGTCGTTGCGACAAACACTCCGGGCGTACTTGACGACACGACCGCCGATTTTGCATTTGCTTTGATGCTGGCCGTTGCGCGCCGCCTGGTCGAAGCCGATAAATGGCTGCGCGCGGGAAACTGGACCGGCTGGAAGCTCGATCAATTCTGCTCGACCGACGTGTGGGGGAAAACGCTGGGCATCATCGGCTTCGGCAGAATCGGCCGCGAGGTCGCGCGTCGCGCGCAAGGCTTCAAAATGCGCGTAATTTACAGCAATCGGAAGCGCGTCTCGCCCGAGCTAGAAAAGGAATTCAATGCCGAATATGTTTCGCTCGACCGGTTGTTCGCTGAATCCGATTTCATTACGCTGCATGTTCCGCTCACGCCGGCTACGCGGCACCTCATCAACGCCGACACTTTGAGGAAAATGAAGCGGACAGCGTTTTTGATCAACACGTCGCGCGGTCCCGTTGTGGACGAAGCCGCGCTCGCCGCGGCGGTTAAGGCTGGAACGATCGCCGGCGCGGGCCTCGATGTTTATGAGCGTGAGCCGGTCGTGAATCCCGATCTCATTCCGCTTCCAAACGTGGTTCTCGCGCCGCATCTCGGCAGCAGCTCGCTCGAAACGCGCACAAAGATGGCCGTTCTGGCGGCGACGAATGTTGCCGCGTACTTCGAAGGCCGGCAGCCGCCGAACGCATTGAATCCGGAAGCGCTCACACGCTGACGCGCTGGCGCAAATCGCCGGCTCGCCCGCAAGAGGTTGCGTGAAGCATCTTGCCGAAATGATCTTTCGCCGCGCCCTCGCGGCAGCGGATGTCCGCACCGCGTTTGAGAACAAAGTCGAGCGTGATGGCTCGTATCTTCAAATCCGCGGCGAGCGATTCGATCTCCACGCCTATCGCGAGATTTTCGCAATCGCTATCGGCAAGGCGGCCTCTGCGATGGCGGAGGGCCTGCAGCGCGTTCTCGCGCCCGATTTTTCGCTCCGCGGAGTTCTCGTCGTTCCAAACATTCCGCCGCACGCCCTTCCCGAGTGGAAAATTATTCGAGCCGGCCATCCCGTTCCCACGGCCGAGAGTTTCGAGGCCGCTCGCGCGATTCTCGAACTACTCCAAGAGGCCGGCAAAGATACGCTCGTGTTCTTTCTTCTTTCCGGCGGAGGCTCCTCGCTCGTCGAACTTCCGCTCGATCCGGGCGTGACGCTCGCGGACTTCCAGGAGTTGCATCGCGTCCTCGTCACTTGCGGCGCGCCGATTGAGGAAATCAATGCCGTTCGCAAGCATCTTTCGGCGGTGAAGGGTGGCCGCCTCGCACTGGCAGCGCCGAACGCTACAAAAATCACGTTGGCGATCACGGATGTACCGGAAGGACACGAGTCTGCGCTCGCCTCCGGACCTACTTTGCCCGATCCGACGACGCTCGCCGATGTTGCGCAAATCGCGCGCCGGTATGCGCTCGCCGAAAAACTTCCATCGAGCGTGCGGCGCCTCTTCGAACCAGGCTCGCTGCGCGAAACGCCGAAGGCCGGCGATCCCGCATTTCAGCGCGCCCGTTTCATGCTTCTTCTCGGCATGCACGATCTTTTTCATAATACGCACCACGCTGCAGAGGCCGAAGGTTTTTTGTGCGTGTGCGACAACTCGACCGACAATTGGCCGATCGATCGCGCCACAGACGAGTTGCTGGGCCAGCTCGATGCCATGCGCAAGTCGGCCTCCGGCCGCCGCGTGGCCGTGATCGCCGATGGAGAAGTTTCAAGCCCCGTCACGGGCGATGGCATTGGCGGACGCAATTCGGCGTTTGTCCTGGCGTGCGTACCAAAGATCGCAGGGAAAAATATTGTCGTGTTGAGCGCGGGAACCGATGGCGTGGACGGGAACAGTCCCGCGGCGGGGGCCATCGCCGATGGCCAGACGCTCGTTCGCGCGCAAGCTATGGGGCTGGATCCAGCCGCTTACTTGCGTCGCAGCGACGCGTATTCATTTTTCAACGCGCTGGGCGACGCGATTCATACGGGCCCGACCGGAAACAATCTCCGCGATCTGCGCCTGTTGCTCCACTTCTAGTTGACCCGGTCCAACCTGGTCGATCCGCACACTCGAAAAGCCGCGCTGCGGCTCGCCCATGCAAGCAGCATCCCCGCGAGCCAGCCACTCTCAATTCTTCGAAGGGCCAAGCTGCGATTCGATTTTTTGCAGCCGTGCGTTCATCTCATCAAGTTGATGCTCGATCCGCTCGACAGACCTGGCAATGTCTTCGTTCGATTCTGAACCAGCCGCTTGAGCATCGGCGTTGCCGCCCGCACCCCGCCGCCCTCCGCCTTCGCCGCGGCCGCTCGCTTGGCCCTTACCGTTGGCTTCCGCTTGAATCGCCTCGATCTGCCCCCGAATCATTCTTGCGAAGCCTCCGCTAACCCCGTTGTTCTTGATGTATTCCTCGAGCGCGGGGATCGCTTCGGGATCGCCGCGGCGCCCCAACGCGAAGACGGCAGGGAAGCGGACATCCCGATGGCCTTCGTTGACGTATGAAATGAGCGCATGGGTGATTTCTTTATTTTTGCGGTCGAGCTGGCCGAGGCTGCTGACGGCGGCGGCACGCAGAGGAAGCGGCTTGCCCAGCGCTGACCACTCGAGGACGAGCGGCGCGGCTTTGTCGTCGCCGAGATCGCCGAACGCGCGCAACGCGGCGCGGCGCAGCGTGTCATCCGGCGAATCGGTTTGCATGGCCGCGGTCAACACTTCCAGCGCATTTGGCGATTTCGATTGTGCGATCGATTGCAACGCCGCGGCTCGCACGCGATAAGCGGGATCCGTTGCTGCAATCTTCGCGAGTTCCGTTCCGAGCGATGCGTCCTTGAAACTTCCGAGCTGCTCTACGGCCACTTCACGCACCCACGGCTGCTTCTCATCCGCGATTGCGGCTTCAACTCGCTTTTCCGCCGCCGCTCCGCCGATTTCGCCAAGCGCGCGCAGGGCTTCGTTGCGCACTCCCCAGAATGGATCGCTCGCGGCCGCGGCACTCAACGCCGCGAGGACATCGTCGTTGCCTTTGACCTGGCCCAGCGCAGTTGCAGCGTCCGCGCGATTCGAAATGCTCTCGGCGCTCTTGAGCTGATAGAGCAGCGCCGCGGGATCGCGATTGAATTCCACGCTTTTCAGAATCTTGTTCCCCGCGTCAAAAATCACCATCAGTGGCGCGCCGTCAAGCGAGAACGAGAACGTCTCGTCAACTTTGCTCACGTCAATCGGAAACGTTTTCCGCCCTCCGGCCGTAGCAACTTCGATGTCAATCGGCACATGGAACAAGCCGACCAAGCCTTCGACCTTCTGAGTCTGTTTTACCTCGAGCTGAAGCTGCTTCGAGCCATCGTCGTATTTTTGGGTAATTTCAAATTTTGGTTCGCCGGCGCCATAAATCCACTGGTGAAAAAATTCATCCACGCTGACCGACGTATCCTCTTCAATCGCTTTGATCAAGTCCGCGGTCACGACGTTGCGATTCCGGTTGACCTCGAGATAATGATGCAGCGCGTGAAAGAACGCGGCG
>DASPVY010000371.1:0-5065 GCA_035622115.1 Candidatus Acidiferrales bacterium | reverse complement strand
GAACAATGCCGAACAAAAGCAATCCCGCACGGCGAAAGCGTGGTCCGCGAGCGAACAGTCCGCAGCCGGCGGGGCTTCCACGGACGCGAAGGAGCAGCTCGCGGCGGCCAACCGAGTTTATGAGCGGAAATTTGGCTTCATCTTCATCGTCTGCGCGGCCGGGAAAGCGACTGAAGAAATTCTCGCGCTATTGAACCAGCGGCTGAGAAACAGTTCGTCGGTCGAGATTCGCGTTGCCGCGGAGGAGCAGCGCAAGATCACGCGCGTGCGGCTTGAAAAGCTACTAACCAAATGAGCCCATCGATATCCACTCACGTTCTTGATATTTCGCTGGGCCGTCCGGCGCAGGGCGTCGGAGTCACTTTGGAGATCGAATCTGCCGATGGCTGGCGCGTGTTGGGCCGTGGCGCCACCAACTCCGACGGCCGCGCGGCCGATCTCTTGTCATCGGCGAAATTGGTCGAAGGCAAATATCGCCTGCGATTTGACACCGGCGCTTATTTTTCTTCTCGCGAACTCTCCAGTTTTTATCCGAGCATCGAGATTACTTTTCTCGTGCGCGATGCGGCGCAACACCATCACGTGCCGCTTCTTTTGAGCCCGCACGGCTACACCACGTATCGTGGCAGCTGAATCACGCCCGAAAAATGATTGCTTGCAATGCCTCGATCGTGCATCTAATTACTAAGTGGTTTCGCGCTTCGTCATTTTGAGCCAGAGATTCTTTATAATTAGTTGGTACGTATTAGTTTGGGGGATCGCTTAGAAATATAAGGACCTAGAGGAGTAAACCGTATTAAGAGCACCAGTACTGAATTATTAAAATTCGAGGTTTTTCAGTTCCGGCACGTTGAATCTCGTTGCTGCTACGATTCACGTCCGGTAAGCTGAAAGTCCTCCAGCCTCTTCGCCCATGCCACAGAAGATCCTACTAGTCGACGACGAATCCGCGCCTCGTTCGGGCCTGGAGATTTTGCTCCGCCGCGAGGGTTTCGATGTGCGTGCCACGGCGGATGGCGCCAGCGCTCTCAGCCAGTGCAGCGAATTTCGCCCTGACCTGGTTCTGCTCGATATCGTCATGCCGGGATTGAGCGGGATCGAAGTTTGCCGCCGCATTAAAGCGGCTCCGGAAACGCGGCTCACTCCCGTCGTTCTGATCACCGGCCTCTCCGCCACGGCCGATCGGATTCAGGGCATCAACGCGGGCGCCGACGATTTTCTGAGCAAGCCGATTGACTTCAATGAGCTTCTCGCTCGCACTCGATCTCTGCTGCGCCTCAAGAATTACACCGACGAGCTTGAAAATGCCGAAGCGGTGCTTTTCAGCCTGGCGCTGAGCATCGAAGCGCGCGATCCCACCACGCACGGGCATTGCGGACGGCTTTCGGAGATTTCCGCGCTTCTTGGTTCGCGCCTCGGCCTTGCATCGGAACAAGTGACCGCACTGCGTCGCGCCGGTGTTGTCCACGACATCGGAAAAGTTGCGATTCCCGATTCGATTCTTTTGAAAGAAGGACCGCTTACAGCCGAAGAAGAGGCTCTGCTTCGCGAGCATCCGGTCGTCGGCGAGCGCATTTGCGCGCCGTTGAAATCTTTCCGGCTCGTCCTTCCGATCATCCGCCACCACCACGAGAAGCAGGATGGCACCGGCTATCCCGACGGATTGAGCGGAGAAGAAATTCCGGTCACCGCGCGGGTTCTGCAAATCGTCGACGTCTACGATGCGCTGACAACCGAACGGCCCTATCGAACGGCGCTCTCTTCAGAGGAAGCGGTCGATTATCTCGAACGCGAAGCAAAGCTTGGGTGGTGGGATCCGAATTTGCTCGCTCAGTTCCGGAAGATGCTCCATGACGATCGGTCAACCGTGGATGACATCCGCAGGCGCCACGCGCAAAAACTCCATCGCAATGGAGACGGCAATGGCCACAGCAATGGAAACGGCCACAACGGCAGTTCCCCCCGGCATTCTTAGCTGACCCGTTCTACGCTGCTCAATCTTTGCCAAGCAACAATCTTTCCTCGCCTGAATAGACTACGAATCGTTTGCCGCGAAGAAATCCAGCCAGCGTGAGATTCAGTTCCCGAGCCAATTGCACCGCGAGGCTCGATGGGGCCGAGACCGACGCCAACACCGGCACGCCCGCGACAATCGCCTTTTGCGCGATCTCAAACCCGCAGCGCCCGCTCACTAGAAGTACGAACTGAGAGAGTGGCAAGCGTCCTTCCCGCAGCGCCCAGCCCACAACTTTATCAACGGCGTTGTGCCTGCCGATATCTTCCCGCACTACGATCGGCTCGCCCGCAACCGTAAATAACCCCGCCGCGTGCAATCCACCGGTCTTGCCGAATATATCCTGCGATTCGCCGAGATTTGCTGGGAGCCGGCAAAGCACTTCTGCGCCGACGCGGAAATCCGCGTTCGGCTGGCGCAGCAGCCGCGAGCGCACCGCCTCAATCGAGGCCTTCCCGCAAACTCCGCAACTTGAATTCGCGAAAAAGTTGCGCTGAGCCTTTTCATAGTCGAGTTGAACGCCCGGCGCGAGCTGCGCAATCACAACATTGCCCCGGCGCGCTTCTTCCCCGGCCGTCGGCATTTCAAGAGATACGATCTGTTCGCGCGATTCGACAATTCCTTCGGTGAAAAGGAAGCCAGCGGCAAGCTCGAGGTCGTGCCCCGATGTTCGCATCGTGACTGCCAGCGGAGTCTCTCCGATGCGAATTTCGAGCGGCTCCTCGCCTGCGAGCGCATCCTGGACGTGGCGCGCGCGTCCCTCGGACCACTCCGTGACTTGCGTCAAATCAACGCTTCGCGGCGGCACGTGAATTCACTCCTGGAACTGGCAAAATGCAATCAACGCGGCTACGGACGTCGCGCTGCGCCTAATTCTCGCACAGTTGGGCCGCTGATTCCGGCGAAGAGCCTCTTCACGCAGCGTGACGCTCCGTCTACAGTGGCTCGAGGTGTAGAATCCGCGAGTACGGCCGCAATTGCCCGCGGCGTCAGATCTGGAAATCGCCTGAAAAAGGATCAACTGCGTGAACGTACACAAAGCAACCGCGAGCTTCGAGAAGTGGAAGGGCGCCAGAACGCAACTGATTCCGCAGGATCTCGAATTTAAGCACGAGCAGATGGCGCTCTCCGCGTTTTCGTTTTTTCGCGCGACGTTTTACCGCTGGGTTCAGCTCTGGGACGAGGTCTGCCCCGAAGAGGCGAAGGCGCCCGAGCTCCTCGCCGTGGGCGATCTCCACGTTGAAAACTTTGGGACCTGGCGGGACATCGAAGGGCGATTGATCTGGGGTGTCAACGATTTCGACGAAGTCTATCCGATGCCCTACACCATCGATCTCGTACGGCTGGCCACGAGCGCGCTCCTGGCCATCGAAGAAGACCATTTGAAAATAACTGCGCGGTACGTTTGCGACGCCATCCTGGACGGCTATCGCGAAGGCCTGGCGGCCCGCGGCCGGGCATTCGTGCTGGCCGAAGATAATAAATGGCTGCGATTGATCGCACTCAACCGGCTCCGCGATCCCGTCCGCTTCTGGAAGCGTGTGTCACATCTCGAGGATTATCGCGGGAACATTCCCGGTGAAATGGAGGAGAGGCTCGAAGAAGATTTGCCCGAGCGAGGCCAGCCGTACGTGAAGAAGAGACGCGTAGCCGGATTGGGCAGTCTTGGCCATGTTCGCGTACTCGCGCTGGCGCGCTGCTACGGCGGCTGGGTCGCTCGAGAAGCCAAAGCCCTCGCGCCCTCCGCTTACATCTGGGCTCATGGCGGAAAATCCGAAGAAATTCTGTATCCGGAGATTCTCGCGCGCGCCATTCGCGTGCCCGATCCGTTTCTGCGCGTCTACGATCGCTTCCTGATCCGGCGGCTTGCGCCCGATTGCTCGCGCATCCTGCTCGCTTCGCTGCCCGAGGATCACGATGAAGGGCGGCTCCTATCCGCGATGGGATTCGAGACGGCGAACATTCACCTTGGCAGCCGAAGTGCCGTCCCTTCGATCCTGCGCGACATCAAGCGGCGGCCGGACCGATGGCTGCACCGCGCCAGCAAGAAAATGGCGAAGGCCGTACGCCGCGACTGGAAGAAGTGGCGTGACGGCTGACCTCTCGCAGCCCGGCGATGCAGCCTACCCCGCCTTTGCTGATGCCCATGCAAAGGTGTATGCTACGCGCTTTCCGGCCAGACGATCTGTTGCCCGATAGCTGATCATGTCCTCGAACGCGCCGCCCATCGCTCCACGACAAACCGACAGGCTAGGCCTCACGCATTTCATGATGAAGGCCCTTAAGGAGTGCCGTCGTGCGGCCCACGCTCTCGACGTTGATTCCGTTCATGATTTGCGGGTCGCCTTACGTCGATCCCGTACCATTGCCAAGGGTCTGTCCGCGATCGATCCGGACAAACTGCTGCGCGCTGTGAACAAGGAATCCCGCAAGGTTTTCCGCAGCCTCGGGAAGTTGCGCGACGTTCAAGTGACGGTCGAATGGGTGCAGCAACTCGCACCGGAAAGCGACACCCTCAAGGCGCGAATCCTGCAAGTCCTTGCAAAAGAAGAAGATGCGGCTAAGACGGAGGCCGCTGCGGCGCTGTCCCAGTTCGACACGCGCCGCTGGCGCCGGTGGGCCCACTCTCTCGCCAAGCCCTCCGCACAGATTCCCAGGGGCAGCCCGGTATTCGAGCATCTGGCGCTGCAGCGCTGGCTCGAGGCGCGCGATGCCCACCACCACGCCGTCCACACGCGGAGCCGAGTCGCGTGGCACCGCGTGCGAATTGCCCTAAAGCGATTTCGCTACACCGTGGAAAATTTCCTCCCGCAGCGCTATGCCGAATGGAGCGACGGACTGAAGCTCGTTCAGGATCTTCTGGGCGCCGTCCACGACCTCGATGTGTTGCGCGAGCGGCTCGGAAAGCTCGTGACCGAATCCGATGCGGAAGCGGAAGCGCGATGGCTCGAGCTGATCGACGCTGCCCGCTCCGAGAAACTTGCCCAGTACCGCGCGAAGACGACGGGGAAGAATTCGCTGTGGAGCATCTGGCGCGCCGGCCTCCCGGAC
>DASPVY010000370.1:0-2525 GCA_035622115.1 Candidatus Acidiferrales bacterium | reverse complement strand
CACCGTGGGCCTGTCGCCAAGCGCAAGAATTGTGGCGAATGCGCGGTTCGCGCCCTCGCGCACGATTTCTTCCGCGGCTTCCCGGAGATTTTCAAATCGGAGCGCCAGCGCGCCATCGCCCCACGGATCGTCGAGCTTGTGGCAGCGGTCCGTGCCAAAAGCCACTTCCACGCCGAGTTTTTTCGCCGCGTCCGCAAAACTCTGCGTCTGGTAGCCGAGCTTCGACGCCAAAATCAAAACGCGCCTGGGTGAAGGTTCGGCGCTCATGCGAGGGTAATGTTCGTCGCCATGTCAGACTAAGCCGGAAGTCTGAAAAGTCTGTTTCCGCAGCCGCCCAATCGCCGCCAACTGCTCGCCGCTCGGCTCCGCGCAGCAATACCAGGGCTCCGATAGATGCGGAATCGGGGGCCGCGCTCCGACGATCGCAAGTGGATTCGGCGGCGTAACCGGCAGTCCTGCTGCCCGCCGCGCCGCAGCTACAATCCGCTCAAAAGTTTGCGCGCGCGAAAGATTCAACTTTTCGCAGTCATTTACCAGCGACTGCAGCTCGGCGCTCAGCCGATCCACGCGCTCTTCCGCGTGCTTCCACGGGTACGCCAGCGCCGATTCATCGAACGCGCCCACCATGCCGCGAAAATCTTCCAGCTCCAAAAGCCGCGAGCCCGCCGGAACCAACAGCCGGATCGCCGTTTGAATCGGCGCTACGCTTTCGACCAATTCGTGCCGCTCGATAAAATCCAGCAATTCGCAGAATGATTCAAGCGTCGTCCACGGCGTGAACGGCACGAACGTCGGCTGCAACCCCAGCCCAGCTCCACGGCACGCACGAATCACTTCCACAAAATCGGCGCGGGTGTGATTTTTCGCCAGCTTCTCAAGCACCGCGTCATCGATCGATTCCGCCGCGCTGGTCACGAAAAGGCAGCCCGTCTCGCGCAGTGTGGCCAGATGCTCGCGATGCTTTCGCAGATGTTCAATCTTGATCGTCGCGTCATAAGTGACGCGCGGGAATTCGCGATGAAACGCCGCAATCAGCGGGAGCGAGTGGCCGATGCCGTTGAAAAAATCGGCGTCGCCAAACGTGATGTGCTGCGCGCCTGCTGCAACCTGCCGCCGAATATCGTTGAGAACGATTTCGCGCGGAAGAATCCGGAAGGCGCCGTCGTACACCGGCACGATCGGGCAATGCCTGCAAAGATGTTTGCAGCCGCGGCTGGCTTCGGTGTATCCCGCGAGCCGCTCTTCGCCGTTCGGCAATTGCAGGCGCGCGTACCGCTCGAGCCCGAGAAATCCTTCGCGGTCCGGCTGGACAAAATTTTGCCGCGTGAGAGAAATCAGCGGCTCGCTCTGCGCCCGCCTCCCTTCTCCGCGCTCGATTCGTTCCGCCAGGGCCGCAAGCCCTTCCTCAAATTCTCCGCCGAGGATGGTCTGCACGCCCAGCTTGCGCAAATATGCTTCATTCACCGGCGCATACAGTCCGAAAAAACAAAAATGCGCTTCGGGATTCATCCCGCGGATCGTGCCGAGAAGCTCCACCGCCAGCCGCGTCGCCGTGTGCATTGGCACGTGAAAAGCGATCAGCTCAGCCGCGCGGATCGCCTCTTCGCGCAGCGCCTCGCGAGAGGTGTCGACGCATTTCACTTCAGCGCCCCGCGCGCGCAACCACGCCGCAGGCGACGCCAGCCCGAATGGCTGCCGCCCCAATTCATACGTCGCAATCAGCAGTACTCGCATCTCTTGCGCAAAAAATCGCCGCGGCCTCATTATGTCACGCGTCTGTCACACTCCAAAACTCGTCCCTTCGGCTTCGCCTTTTCGCCGCTCCGCTGTTCCATTTTTACGTTCGTGCTTGGCGCGCGCCCTTTTCCACCTCCCCGCCAGCATGGATGCGCTATCATGGTGTTTTGCGGAGAGGAGCCCGCACCGGAATGAGTCCCGCGTCTAAGAATTCCTTCGCTTCCCGCGCGACGCTGACGTCGAGCGGCGTTGAATATCAGATCTATCGGTTGGATGCGATCGAGAAAGCCAACGTCGGCCGCGTCGAGCGCCTGCCTTTTTCGCTGAAAATCCTGCTTGAAAATTTGCTGCGCTTCGAAGACGGCCGTAGCGTCCAGGCCGACGACATTCGCGCTCTGGCCAACTGGAATCCCACGGCCGCGCCCTCGAAAGAGGTCGCCTTCATGCCTGCGCGCGTCCTTCTGCAAGATTTCACCGGCGTTCCTTCCGTTGTCGACCTCGCCGCCATGCGCGAAGCGATGCGCAAGCTCGGCGGCGAGCCTAAAAAAATCAATCCGCTGCTTCCGGCCGATCTGGTGATCGATCATTCGGTTCAGGTGGATAAATTCGGCGGGCCCGACGCACTCGCCTTCAATGCCGAACTCGAATTCCTGCGCAACCGCGAGCGCTACGCTTTTCTTCGCTGGGGCCAAAAGGCATTTCAGAATTTTCGCGTCGTTCCGCCGGACACGGGGATCTGCCATCAGGTGAATCTCGAATATCTTGCTAAAGTCGTTTTCACGCGGCAG
>DASPVY010000369.1:0-3927 GCA_035622115.1 Candidatus Acidiferrales bacterium | reverse complement strand
GCCCATTGATGCCTACGAGCGCCGGCTATCGAACGAAATCGAAATGATCAAGAAGATGAATTTTGCGGGCTACTTCTTGATCGTTTGGGATTTCATCCACTACGCGCGCGCACAAGGCGTGCCGGTCGGTCCCGGCCGTGGTTCCGCAGCGGGTAGTTTAGTGAGCTACGCGCTCCGAATTACGGATGTGGACCCCCTGCACTATGACTTGATCTTCGAACGCTTCCTCAATCCGGAGCGCGTGTCGCTGCCGGACATTGACATCGACTTTTGCTATCGCCGCCGCGGCGAAGTCATCGACTACGTCCGCAAGAAGTACGGTGATCAGTGCGTCGCCCAAATCATCACATTCGGAACCATGGCGGCGAAGGCTGCAATCAAAGATGTCGGTCGCGCTATGGATGTACCGTATGGGGAAGTGGACCGGCTGGCCAAGCTCGTTCCCAACCAGCTCAATATCGAGCTGGAGCAAGCCTTGATTCAATCTCCTCAGTTTGCTCAGGCTCGGAAAGACGATCCTCGCGTAAAGGAGTTGATCGATATCGCACTGCGGCTCGAAGGCCTCGCCCGCCACGCTTCGACGCACGCTGCGGGCGTCGTGATTTCCCCGCGCCCGCTCACCGAGATCGTCCCTCTATATAAGTCGAACAAGGAAGAAGTCACCACGCAGTACGACATGAAGGACCTCGAGCGAATTGGCCTGCTGAAAATGGACTTCCTCGGCCTGACGACGCTCACGGTTTTAAGTGACGCAGTTTCGCTGATCCGGCAGAGTCGCGGAGTCGAACTGGATCTCGCGACCCTTCCCACCGACGACGCAGAGACATACAAGCTCTTTGCAAGTGGCAATACGACAGGTATTTTCCAGTTTGAATCGCACGGCATGCGCGACATCCTTCGCCGCTACCAGCCCACGCGCCTCGAGGACTTGACTGCGCTCAATGCTCTCTATCGCCCGGGCCCGATTCAGGGCGGGATGATCGACGATTTCATCGCCCGCAAGCACGGACGAAAAAACGTCACCTACGATTTGCCAGAGTTGGAGGAAATCCTTTCAGAAACCTGGGGCGTGATTCTTTATCAAGAGCAGGTCATGCGCATCGCCAACCGGCTTGCGGGATTTTCGCTGGGCCAGGCGGACATTCTCCGAAAGGCGATGGGCAAGAAAAACAAGGAAGAAATGGCCGCGCAGCGACAGCGATTTCTTGCCGGATGCGCCGAGCGCAAGGTGCCTGCCAAGAAGGCCGAGAAAATCTTCAACCTCATGGAGGAATTTGCCGGCTACGGGTTCAACAAGTCGCATTCGTGCGCTTACGCGTTGGTGGCGTATCAGACGGCATATTTGAAGCGGCATTTTCCGGTTGAATTCATGGCTGCCATGCTGACCGCGGAAACGGGGAATACGGAACGGCTCGTAAAATACATCGCCGAAGCGCGCGAGCTTGGCATCACGGTGCTTTCACCAGACGTGAATGGAAGCTCACTCGATTTCACGCCCGTCGGCGAACACATTCGCTTCGGGCTCGCGGCAATCAAAAACGTCGGCGAGACCACGGCGCGCGGCATCGTCGAGGCGCGCAAAAGGCATGGCCGCTTCGGAGACTTTTTTGAATTTTGCGCGGCGCTGGATTCGGGATTGCTGAACCGGAGGACACTCGAAAGCCTGGTGAAGTCCGGCGCGCTCGATTCTCTTCCGGGCACGCGGGCCGGGCACTGGGCGAGCATTGATGAAGCGTTGAAACACGGGCAGCGACTGCACCGCGAACGCTCGAGCGGCCAGAGCGCATTTTTTGGTGCTGTGGGAGTTGCGGCACCGGCGCCTGCCAGGGAATTGGCCGTGGCCGATGAATGGCCTGAAGAAGAGCGGCTTGCGGGCGAATATGCAACGCTCGGTTTCTATATCTCGGGACATCCGCTCGAAAGATATGCCGGCCGCCTCGCGGAATTGAAAGCGATCGATATCGGCCAACTCGAAAATCAGCGCAGCGGCGACGAGGTGATCATCGGGGCGTTAGTGGTTCAAGCCCGGCCCATGCGTTCGAAGAAAGACGGCCAGCGCTGGGCCATCGTCACGCTGCAAGATCGAACCGGCGTCGTCGAAGGACTGGTTTTTACCGAACCCTTCGCGCGGCTCGAGCCGGTGCTCAAGGGCGCGGTTCCTTTGCTCGTCAAGGGGCGTGTCGCGATCGAGGACTCCGGCACGAGATTACGCGTGATGGACGCGCGGCCGCTCGAACAGATCGTCCAGCGTCAACCGTCGCTTTTGCGCGTCCCGGTGGACTTGAATGCGGCCGACGAGGATCTGCTCGACCGCCTCGATCAGCTTTTTGCGGCACGTCCAGGCCGCTGCCGCGTGGAATTCGACTTGCGCCGCGACGACGGCACCGAAGCGACGCTGGCTTCCGACCGCTCGGTCTGCGCGGATGCCGAGTTGCTCGATCAGATTCGCGACATTTGCGGCTCCGACGCGCTCCTGGCCTGAACATGAAACGTCGCGACAAGAACCGCGAAGAGCAACTCGACTCGCTGCAGCGCGACGTCGACAACCTGCTGAGCCTCTCTGCTCCCGACGAATCCACCGAAGCGACGCTCGCACTTCTGCAGCGTCAAGTCGCCGAGCTGAAGCGCGATTTTTATTCGAACCTCGGTTCGTCGCAGCGCTTGCAGTTGGCGCGCCATCCACAGCGACCTCAAGTACTCGACTACGTTCAAATTCTTTTCGAGGACTTTGCTGAAATCCACGGTGACCGCGCCTTCGCCGACGATCCAGCGATGGTTTGCGGCATGGCGCGATTTCGAGGCACCGCGGTCATGGTGATTGGTCAACAAAAGGGACATGACACCAAGCAGCGCCTCGCGCGAAATTTCGGCCAGGCCAAACCCGAGGGCTATCGCAAAGCCCTGCGCGCCATGAATCTCGCCGCGAAGTTCAGTCGTCCCATCCTTGCGTTCATCGATACGCCCGGCGCTTACCCCGGCGTCGATGCCGAGGAACGCGGCCAGGCCGAAGCGATCGCCGTCAATCTGCGCGAAATGGTGCGCCTTCCGGTTCCGATTTTGGTGACGATCACCGGCGAAGGTGGTTCCGGCGGTGCGCTGGCCATCGCGATTGGTGACCGTATCCTTATGCTGGAGAATTCCGTCTATTCCGTAATTTCGCCGGAGGGCTGCGCGTCCATCCTCTGGCGCAGCGCGTCGAAGGCGGAAATCGCCGCAGAAGCGCTCAAAATCACTGCCAAAGATCTGCTCGACCTTAAGCTCATTGACGAAATCGTCCCGGAGCCGGAAGGTGGCGCGCACCTTGACTATGAAGCAGCCGCGCGCTTGCTTGACGCCTCGTTGCAGAACTCGCTCCGCCAGCTCTCGATCCTGCCGGTTCCTGAGCTCCTCGCGATCCGCTACGAAAAATTCCGGCGCATGGGCCAGTATTTCGCCTAGCTCGGAGTTCTCGCACCACCAATGGCTGGCCTTTATCGCTTCGATTTCCGAATCCCGCAGCACCCCTGCGAGCGTCCAGTACCCGACAGTGGACCTTTAGACACGGCGCGATGTTCGGCGATTGCGGCAGTGCGAAGCCTCGCTTAACGTACTTCAAGGCAGGCGTAAGGGGGTCGAGCGACTATGTCCGAAGTGTTTCGCCCGTTCGAGCGGCTCGTCGAAATCAGCGTTCTTGGGAAGACCTTTCTCGTCCCGGAGAAGAATTCCGTCCTGCGCTGCTTTCAATTCATCAGCCCGGATACTATTCCTTACGGCCGCTTCTGCTGGAACCAGGAATGCCAATACTGCCGCGTGGATTGCCAGTTGTCGGACGACACCCAGGCACGTCCGATCTTGAGCTGTAAGTTTATGGTGTCCGAGGGGATGAACATTTCGCAGTTGGCGCCGGAGCTGATCGGCTGTCTGCGCGCGAAACTCGGCCCTTAGTAG
>DASPVY010000368.1:0-2029 GCA_035622115.1 Candidatus Acidiferrales bacterium | reverse complement strand
TCGCAATCAGCCGTGAGCGCCCAAATCCGCCAGCTCGAACTCGAATACGGCGAGAAATTGTTTGGGCGCATGGGCAAGGCCGTGAAGCTCACGCCGGCGGGCGAAGTGCTCCTGGACTATGCCAGGCGCATGATCGCGCTTCGTCACGAATCCCATCGCACGATCGCCGACCAGGCCGCTACGCCTCGCGGCACTCTGGCCATCGGCGCCAACGAAGCCACTTGCCTCTACGTTCTCCCGGACGTGTTCGCCGAATATCAGCATCTTTATCCCGCGGTGCAGATCAGCATCTATCGCAACTTCAGCCACAAAATTTTGGAAAAGGTCGAGGATTCCTCGATCGATTTCGGAATTGTGACCCTGCCGGTCAAATCCGCCAGCTTGCGCGTTCATCCGATATTCCGCGATCGCGTTGTGCTCATGACCAGCCCGAAGAGTCCGCTCGCGCGTCTGAAAGCTGTCACCGCGGCGGAAATTGCCGAGCATCCCTTGATTTTTCCGAAGACGGGCTTCACGCGCCAGTTGCTCGACAAATATTTCCGGCCGTTTCGCGGGCAGCTTCGCGTCGCGATGGTCTTGCCGAGCGTAAGTATGATCAAGCGATTTGTCGCCGCGGGCATCGGCGTTTCTCTCATTAGCGCCACGTACGCGGCGGACGACGCGCGCGCCGGGAAAGTCAAACTGATTCCCCTGAAAGACGTGGAGCTTTGGCGGGAGCTGGGTCTGGTCTATCGTCGCGATCGTCATTTGCCGCGCGCCGCGGCGGCGTTTATCGCGGTGGTGCGCCAGCGGGCGGGCCAGGCGTCGAACCCGCCGCACTCTTAGTGGACCGGTTCTGCCGCTCGCCTGAATTCAGCGTTCGCGGGGATCGCGCAAAAAAATTCCGTCCCGCTCGCTTTATGCCGGTTGCTGCTGCGTCATGCAGTGTAGCGTACCCAGCCCCAGCACCAGGTCCCGGCACCCGATGCCGATCACCGCGCGCCCGGGAAACATCGCCGCCAGCGTCTCCAGCGCGATCCGATCGTTTGCGTCGTTAAACGTCGGCGCCAGCACGATTCCGTTCGCGATGTAGAAATTGGCGTAGCTCGCCGGCAGCCGCTGGCCCGCGAATTCCACCGCCTGCGGCATCGGCAGCGTCTCCACGCGCAGCGGCCTTCCATCCTGATCTTTCATTTCTCGCAGCCGCGCAAGATTTTCCTGAAGCGGCTCGTAGTTGATGTCGCGCGGGTCCTCTTCGGCCACGGCCACCACCGTCGTCGGATTCACGAATCGCGCGAGATCGTCTACGTGCCCGTGCGTATCGTCGCCGGCGATGCCGCGATTGAGCCACAGCACGTTCGTCGCGCCGAAATAGTCGCGAAAGATTGTTTCCAAGTCCTCGCGCGTGAATCCCGGATTCCGCGCTTGTTCCTCGCTCAGCAGGCATTCCTCCGTCGTCAGAATCGTTCCGCGGCCGTTCACCTCGATGCTTCCGCCCTCGAGCACGATCCTTCGCCCGCGGAATTCGGGCTCCCAGGTTCGCAATTTCAATCGCGACGCAATTTTCTTGGCCGCGGCGTCGTCCCGCTTCCAGTTGCTGTACTTGGCCCAGGCGTTGAATCGCCAATCGGTCGCCGCAATCTCGCTGGTCTTCCCGAAATTGTCGCGCTTCACGAATATCGGCCCGAAATCGCGGATCCATCCGCGGTCGGTGGGCGCTTGATAAAAATCAATTGCGCTGGGATTCGCGCCGGATTTCTTCAGAGCATCGTTCGCTTCGCGTTTTTGCTTCTCGCTGGCCACGAGAATTCGCACTCGTTCCACGCGCGCGAGATTCCGCACGATGTCCGCATACACCCACGGAATCGGCGCGAACTTTCCCGGCCAGTCGCTTCGTTCGTGGGGCCAGGCGAGCCAGGTGGCCTCGTGCGTCTCCCACTCCGCGGGCATGCGATAGCCCAGCGCGTGCGGCGTTTCAGTTGAATTGGATTTCGATTTCAGTCGAGCCATCGCTTCAGGATGGGAGAGTAGGCGTCAATCCGCCGGTCGC
>DASPVY010000367.1:0-3888 GCA_035622115.1 Candidatus Acidiferrales bacterium | reverse complement strand
GTCGCGCAGGAAGTTGGCCTGCCTGTTTTAGTTCGCCCCAGCTATGTGCTGGGCGGCCGGGCGATGGTGATCGCCTACGATTTGAAAACGGTGGAAGAATACGTCGCGCATGCTGCGCTGATGTCCGGCAGCGGCGGCGCGCTTCGGCCGATTCTAATTGACCAATTTCTAGAAGATGCCATCGAAGTCGACGTCGATGCGCTGGCGGACGGCACGGATGTGGTCATCGCGGGAATCATGGAGCATATCGAAGAGGCCGGAATTCACTCGGGCGATTCGTCGTGTGTTCTTCCGCCCGTTTCGCTCTCGCCTTCGGTGTTGGCGCGGATTCGTGAATACACCGGAAAGCTCGCGCGCGCTTTGAACGTCGTTGGTTTGATGAATGTTCAATACGCGATTCAACGCGACGTTGTTTACGTGCTGGAAGTGAATCCTCGCGCCTCCCGGACGGTTCCTTACGTCAGCAAGGCGACCGGGGTGCCGGTCGCGAAGGTGGCGGCGCGGCTGATGGCCGGCCGCAAGCTTGCCGACATGCAGTTGCCGCTCGTCCAGTCGAATGGTGTCGGGGAAATTGCTACTCGCGGGTATTACGCCGTCAAGTCCCCTGTATTTCCCTTCAGCAAGTTTCGGGGCGTCGATACAATTCTTGGCCCGGAGATGCGGTCGACCGGCGAAGTCATGGGGATATCGCGCAACTACGGCCTGGCGTTCGCCAAAGCTCAATTGGCGGCGGGACAGCGGCTGCCGCGCGATGGCGTCGTGTTCTTGAGCGTGAACGATCACGACAAGCGGCACGTATCCGGCCTCGCGCGCGAGCTCGTCCGCGCGGGATTGAAGCTGATCGCAACGCGCGGAACAGCCAGCGCGCTTTCAGCCGCCGGAATTCCCGTCGAGACGGTCTACAAGGTGAATGAAGGCCGGCCGAACATCGTGGATCTCATCAAAACCGGAAAAGTGAACTTGGTCATAAACACGCCGCTCGGACGCGAATCGTTCTATGACGAAAAATCCATTCGCCGCGCTGCGGTCCGCTACAACGTTCCGTGCATTACCACGCTTTCGGCCGCAGTCGCAGCGGCGAATGGGATCGCTGCAATGTCCGTCGAGACGCCCGATATCGCCGCGCTTCAGGATCTGCACGCCAACAAAACGAACGCGATTTCCGCGGCAGCTCAGACGTCGCCGCAGATTGCCGGCGCCGATTGATCGAAGTTTGCGCTAGAATCTTCTTATGCCTCTTGAAGGAATCTTCGCGCCACTGACGGTGCCATTCGCCAAGGATGGAGCGGTAGACCACGCCGCCGCGCGGACGAATGTAAATCGCTACAATCGGACGCCGCTCAGCGGCTACGTCATCAACGGCTCGACCGGCGAATCCGTGCTGTTGAAGTGGGCGGAAGTCTACGAAATTTGGGAAACGGCCCGAGCCTCCGCGGCGCCGGGCAAGACGCTAATTGCCGGGACGGGAGCGGAGTCCACATCCGAAACAATCGAAGCGACAAATCGCGCAGCCGCGGCTGGCTATGACTTTGCGCTGGTCCGCACGCCAAGCTATTACCGAGGCCAGATGTCTGTGGAAGCGGAGGCGGAGCATTATCTGCGGGTCGCGGATGCGGCAAAGATTCCCATCCTGCTCTATTCGGTGCCTGCAAATACGAATTACGCGATCGAACCTCCGTTGGTTGAGCGCGTCGCCGCGCATCCGAACATCGCCGGCATGAAGGACAGTTCGGGAAACATTCCGCGCGTGCGCGATATCGTCGCCGTGGCCCCCGCGCGTTTTCGAATGCTTGTGGGCGCAGCATCAGCGCTCGAGCCGTCGCTACGCGAAGGCGCGTCAGGCGGCGTCCTCGCGCTCGCGTGTGCACTGCCCGAAATGTGTTGCGAGCTGTACGAGGCGCATCACCATGGCGATGCCGAACGAGCGCGTCGCTTGCAGGAAGTCTTGTCCGTGCCGTCGTCAGTCATTCTGTCAAAACACGGCGTTCCAGGCTTGAAGCACGCGCTCGATACCCTTGGCTACATCGGTGGCTTGCCGCGACCTCCGCTGCGCCCGGCGAGCGAAACCGCGCGGGAAGAGATCAACGCCGCGCTCGCAAGCGTTGCGGACGCGGCGCGATCAGTCGCGTAATCATGTGACATGAGCCTGCGGCGCGCGCCGGAATTGTTGCATTCCACCCGGTTATTTGCCGATGATTGCTGCGTCTTTTCCTCCCGTGTATCATCCATTGCTGCATGGAGTCCCAGTGTCTGTGCCTTTCCGAACTCCCTCATACGACAAAGATATTCGCTTCTTTTCTTAACGATTTTTCGCGCGTAGCCGCGTTCTATCAGCACGAGCCGACAGAATCGGGAGTCGCCGCCGCTGCCCGCGAGGCGCGAATCGAACCCGACGTTCTCCGCGAAGTCACGGCAATCCTACGCGTTCAAAATCGCGCTCTTGGTTCGGGCTCGGCCACGGAAGCGAACCTCGATCGCCTGTCGACCGGGGCTGTTGCGATCGTCACTGGGCAGCAAACTGGTTTGTTCGGGTCGCCGGCATACGCTTTTTACAAAGCTCTAGATGCGATCCATTGGGCCGAGCGGCTGACCGCAAAAGGCATCGATGCGGTCCCAGTCTTTTGGCTGGCCACTGAGGATCACGATCTGGCCGAGGTGAATCACTCCTCCTGGCTGACGCGTACTGGACTCGTCAAATTCGAAGCGCAAACGCCGGCGGGATCCTTGGGTCGCCAGGTAGGGAATATCCAGTTCGGACCGGAAATAGCCGAACTCGTAACGACGGCCGCGAAACAACTGGAAGGTCCCGGGACGAAGGACGTCGAACGCGCGCTCCGCGATTCGTATGCGGATGGTGAAAACTACGGTTCGGCTTTCGGAAAACTTTTTGCCCGGCTTCTCGCGAAGCGCGGCGTAATTTTGCTGGATCCGCTCAATCGAGAATTGCACCGGATTGCCGCGCCGGTTCTTCGGCGGGCGATTGATGAAGCCGCGACGCTTCGTGACGGTCTTCGGGAACGCACCAAGGCTCTTGAAAAAGCTGGATTCCATGCGCAAGTGAAAGTTACGGGTCAATCGACTTTGCTGTTCATGAACGTGGACGGCAAGCGAGAACCGGTGCGCGTCACCGGCGATCACTTCGCAGTCGGCGGCGTCAAAATGTCGGCCGGTGAGATGCTCCGGGTGGTGGATGAGACTCCTGAGCTGTTATCGCCAAATGTTCTGCTGCGAGCGATCGTGCAGGACTCCCTTCTCCCGACAGCGGGCTACGTCGGCGGCCCGGCTGAGGTTGCCTACATGGCGCAGGTCGAGGTCGTCTACCGGCAACTGCTGGGTCGCATGCCTGCAATCCTTCCCAGAAACGGCTTCACGCTTGTTCCACCAAATGTCGCCAGGCTTCTGACGAAATACTCGCTCAGCCTTCGGGACATACTTCGCGGCCGGCAGCGCGTTCGGCAAGCGCTCGCGGCAGGAAGTTTGACACGCGCGCTGGCCGGGCGGTTTGACCGCGACGAGAAATCAATCCGCAAGCTGCTCAAATCCTATATCAACCCTCTCGCGCGACTCGATAAGACTCTATCCGGAGCCTTAGACACGGCCGAACGCAAGATGCTCTATCAGTTCGGAAAACTGCGTCGCAAGGCCGGCAACGCCGAAGGAATGCGCTCCGGCATTCTGGAACGCCATGAGCAACTCATTCTCGATGCGCTTTTTCCGCATCGTGCTCTCCAGGAGCGAATTCTCTGTCTACTGCCGTTTCTTGCATCGTTCGGCGTCGAACTCCTCGACGAGATCTATCGGCACGCAGCTTCCAGTCCCGCAAAGCATTGGATTCTGTACCTGTAGCACGTTTCGCAGCGACGCAGGCTGCTTCCACTTGTTGAAGCC
>DASPVY010000366.1:0-9953 GCA_035622115.1 Candidatus Acidiferrales bacterium | reverse complement strand
ATCCAAAGTCTGACGCTGCTGCAGCGCGAATTGCTGCACATGAAATTCGGCGGGCAAAATCGTTAAGATTCAAGTCGCCACTTCGAATCCCGGCAAGCTACGCGAGTATCGCGTCCTCGCCGGCGAAAACCCAATCGTCATAGAACCGCTTCCGCAATTTGCGGGACTCCCTGCGTTCGCCGAAGACGCGCCGACGTTCGCCGAAAATTCCGCAGGCAAGGCGCTTCACTATTCGCGTTTCACCGGCGAGCTGCTCATCGCTGATGATTCCGGGCTCGTGGTTCCCGCTCTCGGCGGTGCTCCCGGCGTTCATTCGGCGCGATATGCAGGCCCCGGCGCGAGCGATGAGGACCGCGTTCGCAAGCTGCTCGCGGAAATGCAGGACAAGTCGGGCGAAGATCGCCAGGCACGATTTGTCTGCGTGCTCACGCTGGCACAGCAAGGTCGGGCGCTGGCCGTCTTTTCGGATTCGGCGGAAGGCGTGATCGCCGATGGGCCGCGCGGAACCGGAGGCTTCGGCTACGATCCCGTCTTTTATTTTCCCCAGCTTGACAAAACCTACGCGGAAATTTCTCGCGAACAAAAAAATGAATACAGCCATCGCGGCCGCGCCTTCCGCAAGCTGCTGCGGTATCTTCTTGAGCCCGACTCGCCCGAACTGATCTGACCATTCCGCGTCCCTTTCAGCGCCAGCAGCCGCTGAACCTTTTTCTTCTTGCCTGGCATCCAAGAAGAGGTGTTAAATGCGCCCTCCTGCCGTCTGCTGAGGTGAACAAATATGTCCGCAACTGCCGTACAGCCGAAGTATCCGCGGACGCTCTTTGAGCGCGTCGCAGATGCCCGCCGGCGTTCGGACGCCATTTTCGATCTGCTCGCGCCGGAGGCGCTTTATGATCGCCCGATTCCCGAGCGTCATCGCCTGATTTTTTATCTGGGACATCTTGAAGCGTTCGATTGGAATCTTTTGGGCCGCGGCGCGCTCGATCTGAAGACCGAGAATGCCGAGTTCGACAAGCTTTTCGCCTTCGGCATCGATCCCACGAATGGCCATTTGCCGAACGATGTGCCGGGCGATTGGCCGTCGGAATCGCAAGTCCGCGCGTACAACGCGCACACCCGCGACCTGCTTGACGAGAACATCGCACGGGCGATGCACGTCCGCCCAGAAATTCCCGGTCTCGCCGACGGCACGCTTCTTAATGTCGCGATCGAGCACCGCCTGATGCACGCCGAAACGCTTGCGTATCTCGTGCATCAGCTCCCCTTTGAGAAAAAACTAAAGGATCGCGCGACGCCGTCGATCGGAGCGACGAACGAAGTGGCCCCGGTGCAGCACATGGTCACCATTCGCGAAGGTCACGCGACGCTCGGCCTGCCGCGACACCATGACGACGCCGATTTCTCGCAGGCAGGTTTGCGCGAGACGGAATATCCATTCGGTTGGGACAACGAATTCGAGGCGATCAAATTCAGGGTACCCGCGTTTTCAATCGACGCTTTCCCCGTCACAAACGGCCGCTTCCTCAAGTTCGTGCGCGCGGGCGGTTATGACGATCGCAGACTCTGGCGGCCCGAAGACTGGGAATGGAAATCTTCCGCGGGAATCACGCATCCTTTTTTCTGGTTCCCGCGCGGCGACAGCTGGAATTTCCGGGGTATGTTCGAAGAAACTCCGCTGCCGCTCGCTTCGCCCGTTTGGGTGAGCCATGCGGAAGCGTCGGCGTATGCGCGCTGGCGCGGGAAAAGCCTGCCGACCGAAGCGCAATGGCATCGCGCCGCGTATGCGGCTCTCGATGGCCACGAGCGCGATTTTCCCTGGGGCAGCGAGTTGCCGGATCGTGATCGCGGCAATTTCGATTTCGCGTCATGGGATCCCGCGCCAGTGGGCTCGCACCCGCTGGGCGCGAGCGATTTCCGCGTCCACGATCTTCTGGGCAACGGTTGGGAATGGACGTCGACGCCGTTCGGCCCGCTTCCGGGTTTCGAGCCGTTCCCTTTCTATCGGGGCTACTCCGCCGATTTCTTCGACGGCAAACACTTCGTCATGAAAGGCGGATCGCAGCGAACCGCCGCCTGCATGCTGCGCCGCAGCTTCCGCAACTGGTTTCAGCCGCACTATCCCTACGTGTACGCGAAGTTCCGCTGCGTGGAGGCGTGAGATGGCAACTGCCCGTCCGAGACTGATCGAACGCTTCACTCAACCGATCACTGCGGATTTTGCGGCCGAGGTTCGCGACGGCATGATGAAGCCCGGCCAAAAAGAATTGCCGTCCAAATTTCTGTATGACGAAATTGGCTCCGAGCTTTTCGAAGTCATCTGCCTTCTCCCGGAATATGGGTTGAGCCGGGCAGGCGCGCGCTTGCTGCGGCATCACGCGTCGGATGTGATCAACCGGCTGCCGTCACCCGTCGTCGTCGCGGAGCTTGGCAGTGGCAGCGGCTCAAAAACGCGCTGGATTTTGGAAGCGCTGGCTGCGCGCCAGCCGGTGAAATATTTTCCGATCGATATTTCGCGGATGGCGCTTTCGCGCTGCTGGCAAGAGCTCGGCCATCTCGATTCGGTGAGCGTAGTCGGATTCGAGCGCGCCTATTTGGACGGTTTGCTCGAGGTCGCCGCGCGGCGCGAATCCGGCGAACGCCTCCTCGTGCTCTTTCTCGGCAGCACCATTGGAAATTTCGACCGGCCCGCCGGCGAGGATTTTTTGCGCGCGGTACGCCGCGTCCTGCGCCCCGGCGATGCTTTGCTGCTTGCCACCGATCTCGAAAAGCCCGTGCCGCAGCTTCTGGCCGCGTACGACGACGCGACCGGCGTGACCGCCTCCTTCAATTTGAATATTCTCACTCACGTGAATCGCGAGCTGGGCGCCGATTTTCAATTGCGCAACTTCGAGCACTCGGTGCGCTGGAATGATAGCGAGCGCCGCATCGAAATGCATCTCCGCTCGCGCGCAGATCAAACAGTTATTTTTTCCGATGCTGGATTTTCCTGCCACTTCCGCGCCGGAGAGACCATCTGGACCGAGAGCAGTCACAAGTACAATTGCGCCGAAGTCGTGGCCATGGGCGAACGAGCAGGCTACCGATGCGAAGCGCAATGGATTGACGCCGAGTGGCCGTTCGCGCAAAGCCTTTTCATCGCCGGCTGAGCTAAGAGATCGGGCGAGCGGTTCTCTTCGCTCGTCTGGAGCATCCGAATCATGGCCAAAGCAACCTGGAACGGCGCGGTCCTCGCGGAAAGCGATCAGACGGTAGTTGTCGAAGGCAATCAGTATTTCCCGGTGGCCTCAGTCGATTTCAAGTTTTTGAAGCCGAGCGACTATCACAGCGAGTGCCCGTGGAAAGGCAAGGCGAGCTACTACGATGTTGTCGTGAACGGCGAACGAAACACCGATGCCGCGTGGTTCTACCCGAATCCCAAACCCGCCGCGAAGGAAATCAAGGATCACATCGCCTTCTGGCATGGAGTCCGCGTCGAAGCTTGATGGTCCGGCCGTGATATAGTTGCGGCTCGCGACCATGGCTAAAAAATCGAAGAAATCCTCTGCACCGCGGAAGCCGCGGTCGGCCAAGCGGCTGTCAACGAAGAAACTGAAGCCCGCAAAAGGCGCCTCGGACAAGCCGCGTGTGAAAGCTGCCGCAGCAAAATCTTCCAAGGCCGCTGGCACCGATCCCAAGCGCGTGGCTGCGATCCTCGAGCGTCTCGACGAGGCCTATCCCGCGGCGACTTGCGCGCTGATTCACGCCAATCCATTTCAATTGCTCATCTCGACGATTCTTTCCGCTCAAACCACCGATGAACGCGTGAATCAGGTGACCGCGACGCTCTACAAGAAATATCCAGACGCCAGAGCGATTGCCTATGCTTCTCCGAAGGAAATGGAGCAGGAAATTCGCCCGACCGGATTTTTCCGCAACAAAACAAAATCGATCTTGGGCGCGAGCAAGAAAATCGTCGAAGAATTTCACGGGGAAGTCCCCAAGACGATGGAAGAGCTGCTGACTTTACCGGGCGTCGCGCGCAAAACCGCCAACGTCGTGCTCGGAACAGCGTTCGCCATCCCTTCCGGTATCGTTGTCGATACGCACGTCGCGCGAGTGTCGGAACGTCTGGACCTGACTCGCAACACTGATCCGAAGAAGATCGAGCAGGATTTAATGCAAGTGATTCCCAAGGACAAATGGATTCTTTTCAGTCACCAACTTATCTGGCATGGGCGCCGCGTCTGCCAAGCGCGCAAACCGAAGTGCATCGAATGCAATCTCAATACCATCTGCTACTCGGCTGACAAAACAATCTAGCCGCCAAGACGAAATAATCCAGAAACTTAACGAATGGATCGAACGAGTTGGTGGAATGATTCGCCGCCGAAGCGCGTCAGCCCGACGGCAAACGCCATTACCAGCACGCCGAGAAGCGTCAGCGCCATCACGGATGCGCTTGGCGATCGCCGGTGCGCTTCCGGCAACAAATCCGAAGTCGCAGTGTACAAAAAGAAGCCCGATGCCAGCGCAAGAAACACTGCCAGCCATTTTTCCGACGGCAGGAAACCGAGCGCGAGAATCGCGCCGAAGACGGGAGCGATCGCGTCAAGAATCAGAAACACGTAATCGCCGCGCCGCGCTTTCTCTCCCCGAGTTACAAGCATCACGGTATTGAGGCCATCGCTCATGTCGTGCGCGATTACCGCGAGCGCCACCACCGCTCCTACGCGCCAGCTGACGAGGCTCGCTGCGCCGATCGCCGCGCCATCCAGCGTGCTATGGGCGATCAGCCCGATCGTGCTCCAGCGCCCCGCCTGACGATGCGCTTCGTTCGTGCAATCCCCTTCCGTGCATGCGTGCAGGATCAGAATTCGCTCCGCCACATAGAATCCGAGAAACCCAATCACCAAAATCAGAAAAATCGGGCGGGCGCTCCAGCCCTGCGACTGTGCTGCATCCACCGATTCGGGCAGTAGATCGAAAAATGTCGCGCCGAGGAGCATCCCCGCGCCCAAGCCCAGCAGCAGATGCGCCCGTTTCTGCCCGCGAACCGCGACGAATCCGCCGAAGAGCGTCGAGATCATCGCCAGCCCGCTCAAAAACAGCGGTTGCCAATTCCACGTCATTCGGTTGCACCCTAATCCAGTTCGAAAACGGCACGCGAGCGCCCTGCGCCTGAACCAAGCCCATTTATGCCACAGCCAGGCGCAGACGCCCTAGCAGGAATCTCCGGTGAGCCACTCAGAAGAACCGGCAATTGGCGACAAAGGGCGACAGCGGCACAGCCATCGAGTGGCTATTCGGCGGGTGCTGCGAGCAAAGTGAGCGTCGATTTTTATAAACTGAGCAGTAACGACAAAAGTTGAGAATATCAACTACCGGCGGCGCCTGAAATTTCTCTGGGCTTAAGATTCTTGATCGCGTCCACCAAGTCGCGCGCGATTCGCGCTTTATCCACGCATCCGTCGGCGCCGGCGCCCAAAGCGCTCGGCGCGAGCTGCGCGGCATCTTCCTGGCTCATGATCAGAATTTTGATTTGTGGAATATCCTGCCGCAGTGAGCGCGCGATTTGAAATCCGGTGGCCAGCGGCATGCTGATATCGAGAAGAACCAGATCCGGCTGCAGCTCCCGGGCGTTTCGGAGAGCCGAGGCGCCGTCGGATGCTTCGCCGCAGATTTCCCAATCCGCCTCCGCCGCAAGAAGGCTCCGAATGGCGCCACGGACGAGATCATTGTCATCTGCGACCAGAATTCGCATGGACTTGAGCTACCAGCCTGAAAGTTAGATCGAGGATTCTAGCGTTTGCGTTGCGCTCTTCGCAATGCCTCCTAGGGTCTCAGACACCGGGATCGTCACGCGAATCGTCGTTCCCGCGCCGTTCGAATCGATCTTCATCTCCCCGTTAAACCGGCGCAACCGCTCGCGCATTCCTCGAATTCCGACTCCAGATCCATTCGACTGAATTTGGGCGAGTCTCGCGGGCGTCATCCCCTTGCCCTCATCCCGCACTTCGACCACAATCCGATCCGGCTCTCGCAAAATCTGAATCATGGCGCGCTTGCTTCCGGAGTGCCGGTGAATGTTCGTCACGCACTCCTGGATCAGCCGGAACACCATGAGTTCCAGCTCCCGCGGAAATCTTTCGATATGTTCGGAGATGTCCAGGCTGATTTCGAGGCCACTGCGTTCCGTCAAGCCGCGGATGTACCAGGAGAGCGCCGCCGGCAAGCCACTCTCATCCAGCAGCGGCGGATGCAATAAATAAGAGGTCGTCCGGATTTCGTTGGTCAGTTGCTCCACCAGCGCCAGCGTCTTTTCCGCGGTCTCGGCGATCTCGGGAGCCAGGACTTTCGCTTTCTTCGCAAGCGCGGCAAGGTTCACGCCGAGCACAGTAAGGGTTTGCCCGGCGCTGTCGTGCAATTCGCGAGCGATGTGGCGGCGCTCTTCGTCCTGCAAGTGCAAAAGCCGCCAAGACAGCTCCCGAAGCAGCAGCGACTGCCTCAGCACGTCGGCGTTCCGTTCTTCCAACTCTTTCGTGCGAGTACGGACCTGGACGTCCAGTGATTCCGCGAGTTTGCGGTAATTCTCCTCGGCGCGATGGCGCTCGGTGGTGTCCCGCGCCACTTTCGAAGCCCCGATTACGCGCCCGCTCGCGTCTCGGATGGGCGAAATCCTCACGGAAACGTTGAGCAGCGTGCCATCCTTCTTCCGGCGGATCGTCTCGAAATGATCGACGCGCTCCCCCCGCCGGAGCCGCGCCAGAATATCCTTCTCTTCCTCCTGGCGATCCGGTGGAATGATCAACGTGATGTTCCGGCCAACGGCTTCTTCAGCCGAGTATCCAAAGATCCGCTCCGCGCCTTTGTTCCAGCTCGTAACAATTCCGTCGAGATTCTTGCTGACGATGGCGTCGTCCGACGAATCCACGATCGCAGCCAGGAGCTCTCCCGCTTGTTCAGCCTGCTTTCTTGCGGTGACGTCGACCAGCATGTTGATGCCGCCGATGATGTGTCCCTCGGCATCGCGCAAGACCCTGGGATATGGAACGAACCAGATGCGGGTGCCGTCAGGCCGTTCCGCAATGGCTTCGAAGCCGTCGATGCAGCGGCCTTCCTTCAGTGCGATGGCCATGGGACATTGGTCATGAGGCAAGGGCGTGCCGTCGGCCCGGAATAGTTTCCAGGTCACGCACCACTGATCGCTGCCCAGGTCCGGCACACGGCCCGATAGCTCCACCGCCGCGGGATTGAAGTGGGTCAGCCGGCCTGCCGCGTCTGTGGTGTAAACGGCGGCGGGTAGCGCATCGATCATGTCTCGAAAGCGCTGCTCGCTTTGCCGAAGCGCGTCATCGGTTCGCTTGCGCTCAGTCACATCCAGCACCAGTCCGAACATGCGTGATTCATCTCGAACCCTGCGGCCCTTGCAGTAAAACCAGCGAAGTCCGAGTTTGGGATGATGATACCGATATTCGAATTCCATGCTGCCGGAGCGCTGACCTTCCTGCATCAGCTGCTGCACTCTTTGCCGATCGCTGGGAAGAATCCGCGAGGCCCAGTCTTCCACATAGTTCGCATCGCTGGCTTCCGTGCCGAAAATGGCGTGAAGCTCGGGAGAGAGCGTTTGCGAGTTATTCACCGGATCCCATTCCCAAGTGCCGATTTCTGCGGCTGTTTCAGCCATACGGAAAAGCTGTTCTGCGCCTCCGTTCGGTTGCTGCGATGGCAGCCTCGCAGCCACATCCCGAGCCGCACCGACGCCGGAGTGAGTACCAGCTCGCCCCTCGACGACCTCCTGAATTGCTGGGACCAGATCCTGCGCGAGCGTCGACTTGGAAACGAATCCACGTGCGCCGGCTTGCACGGCTTGCTGGCTCACAAGCACGGCGTCGTTCTGTGAGACGATTATCACTTCCACTTCGGGCAGTTCCCGCCGGACGATGCGTGTCGCTTCGGCGCCATCCATTAACGGCATGGACATGTCCATGAGAACGATGTCCGGCTGCAGACGTCGCGCCATTTCGGTCGCTTCGAGTCCGTTCGTCGCCTCGCCGCACACAGACCAATCTGCTTGACGCGTCACAAGCTCTCTTATTCCGCGCCTTATCGCTTCGTTGTCGTCGACGATGAGCATCCGCACGGGCATATCAGCAGTCTCCACGAACGATTCAAAATGCGTACTTGCGTCGGTCACGCCACGTAAGAATCACGACCGACCGATGCCGATTTTTGGACATAGAGCTCGCCGGCGGGAATCCCGGGGCGGAGCTCGGGACAGAAGAGTATCTAGCAGGCGCGAAAGTCTTGGAAATACAGGCTTTGCTGTATTCCGTGCATCCGTCTTCTGACGGCCCCAGCGGCCAAACCTGCGCCCCTCCCTTGCGCGATTGATGAAATTTCACCTCGGCCGAAGCGTTAACTTTGGCGAGGACCAATAGGCTTCAATGCGCGGTAAATAGGGTTCAACGCGTCGGAATTTGCGCGACGGAGACAAAACCGGCAGTTCAAACCATCGGCCGCCGTCGGCTAATGACAAATGCGCCAGGTTCGCTAGAATAGGGTGATTGCAAGTGTCGGGGCGTAGCGCAGCCTGGTAGCGCGCCTGCCTTGGGCGCAGGAGGTCTGGAGTTCGAATCTCCACGCCCCGACCAGCCCTTTCGATAAATCACCCACCGCACGCTCGCGTTCGAGGGAGTAGACCTCGCAACTCTCTCGTCGCCGAAGTGGAAGTTTGATGACGCCCCATACGATCGCGGCGGAATCGGAGCACGACGTCCGACTTCACGGGCGATGGCAACAAAGGGAATTCACTGAAGGAATTTACTTTGCGAGCAACGTTTTCCAGCGTTTCCATGCGTCATCGCGGGCTTTCTTGTTCGCGTCGGACGCGTCGGGCGCTTCGCCGGCGCGCATGAATCCGTGCCCAGCGCCGTCGTATGTCACCGGCTCATAAATCTTTCCCGCGGCTTTCATCTCGGATATCGTGTCCGGAATTGTAGCGTCAATTCGGGCGTCATTACCGGCGTAGAAGCCGTAGACGGGCGCTTTGATCTGCGACATCGCCTCTTTAGCCGGCGGCGGTCCGTAGAAAACAAACGCGGCCGCCAGATCGCCGCGATTTGTGGCGAAGCGGAAGCTTTGTCCCCCGCCCCAGCAGAATCCTGTGACAAATAATTTGCCGCTCGCCGCAGGCAGCTTTAGCCCGTAGTCCGCGGCGGCGTTCAAGTCCGCTGTCACCTGGTCAGGATTCAACTTGCTGACGGCCTCCGTGACTCCTTCGGCAAAATCCTTCGTTCGTCCGCCGTTCGGCGCCATCCCGCTGAGCAGGTCCGGGGCGACTGCGATGTAGCCGGCCGCGGCTACTTCGTCCGCAAGTTCTTGCGCCCAATCGCTCAAGCCGAAGATTTCATGAATCACCAGCACCACGGGCCGCTTGTCTTTCGATTCCGGGTAGACGACCAGCGTCTCCACGTTGCGGCCGTCATGCTTCACCGTGACCCACTCGCTATGACGCGGTGATTTTGCAATCCTCTCGCGCGCCCACGGCTGCGACCACTCCTGCGCCAGAACCGTCTGCGCTCCCAGCAACATCCCCACCACCACGATCATCATTTCCACGATTCGCTTCATGGATCACCTCTGCGTGCATTCATCCACGGGGATATTAGTTGCGTCGAGGAAGCTCCAGCAAGACTTTTTTCGGTCACGCATCAGCCTTTTTTGAAAAACACGCCGAATTGATGCGCAGTAGTTTGAATTCAATCAGTATGCCCTGCATATTTTCTTGACATGGCAACACGAGCGATATACGTTCGGCCTATATTTTGCGGCGTGGCCCGTGTTTCCGTGGCTGTTCCGCCTGAGAGTTTGTTGGGTCGGGGGAATGCGCTTAGCTGAGGACCATTACACGGGGATATCTCTGTCCAGCGATTCCTGCCCCCGTATATTCCCCTCGATTTATCGCCCCGTTCTAC
>DASPVY010000365.1:0-3609 GCA_035622115.1 Candidatus Acidiferrales bacterium | reverse complement strand
TGATTCCGCAAGCGGAAACGCGAAAAAAAGCCCGGAAATACGCGATTTTCGGAACGTGGCCGGATTCGGCACAGCGCAATCTTACACGCGCGACAAATGATCGTAGAGAAGTGCGACGGATTTGATTCCGCCGAAGTAGTTTTCGAGCGAAAGGTGTTCGTCCGGCGCGTGCGCGTTTTCGTCGGGCAATCCAAATCCGATCAGCACGCATGGCACCTTGAACCAGTCATGAATCTGCGTAACCAGCGGAATCGATCCGCCTTCGCGGATGAAGACCGCTTTCTTCCCGAATCCCTGCTCGAGCGCTTTGATGGCCGCTTCAAAAATCGGATGTTGATAAGGCGCGACCCACGGCTTGCCCATGCTCAGCACCTGGAAATCGCATTTCACCGTTTTCGGCAGGAGTTTGCGTACATGCCGCTCGACGAGCTTGGCGATCTTGGCAGGGTCCTGATTCGGCACCAGCCGCGACGACAGCTTGGCGTAGACCACCGACGGAATTACGGTCTTCGATCCTTCGCCCATGTAACCGCCCCAGATGCCGTTGGGTTCGAGCGTGGGCCGCGTCCAGGTTTGCTCCACGATCGAATAGCCTTTCTCTCCGCAAAGACCCGGCGCGCCCACGGTCCTGCGAAAATCCTTCTCTTTCCACGGCAAGGAAAGCAGCGCCTTGCGCTCCGTGCGCGAAATTTCCACCACGTCATCGTAGAAACCGGGAACCGTCACGCGAAAATTTTTGTCGTGCAGCTTGGCGATCATTTCCGCCAGGATCGTGATCGGGTTCGGCACCGCGCCGCCAAACGCGCCGGAATGCAAATCCTGCGCCGGGCCTGTGATTTCCACTTGGTAATAATTCAATCCGCGGAGTCCGTACGTGATCGACGGGACGCCTTTCGCCAGCATGCTTGTATCCGAGACTACGAGTGCGTCCGCCCTCAGCCTCTGCCGGTTCTTGGCCATGAAGTCCCACAGGCTCACACTTCCGACTTCCTCTTCGCCTTCAACGATGAATTTGACGTTCAGCGGAAGTTTTCCTTCAGTTTTGTAGATCGCCTCGAGCGCTTTCAAATGGATGTGGACTTGGCCCTTGTCGTCCGCGGTGCCGCGCCCGAAAAGATTGCCGTTTCGCACGGCCGGCTCGAAGGCCGGCGAAGTCCAGAGGTTGAGCGGGTCGGCGGGCTGGACGTCGTAGTGCCCGTAGATCAAGATGGTGGGCTTCCCCGGCTGCGGCTCCGATTCGGCGTAAACAACTGGGTGTAACTTCGTCGAGCAAATCTCGACCTTGGTCATCCCCGCGGCGCGCAGCTTATCGGCCACCCACTGCGCCGCCTTTTCGATATCTTTTTTGTACTCGGATTTTGTGCTGACACTGGGGATTCGAAGAAATTCCTTCAACTCTTCGAGGTACTGGTCGCGATTTTGATCAATGTACTCAATCAGATTCATCAACAGGCCCCCGGGCTCGAAGAATCACTGTTCGCATAGCAATGAAATTGTTGAATAGAAAGGTTATAACGCAAGTTCACCATTGTATGGAAGCCGCCGCAATGCAGCAAGCGGAATACTCGACGTTTTGAGCACGCGCGCGGAAAGGTTAGTTGACCCGTAAACGGGCTGGCGTCACTATGGGCTCGTGACCATAGAAGTCTCCAGCACGTCGAGCCGTCGCAGCACTCGCGTCTTTACGCGCATCCCCGTGCGGGCCGCCGGCAAACGCACTGACGGCAAAAAGTTCCGCGAGAACAGCCAGACCATCGTCGTCAACGCGCACGGCGGGCTCATCTATCTCCAGGAAGCGCTCGAGCTTGGCGCCGATATCGTTCTCATCAATCCGGTGACGGAAGAAGAGCAGGAATGCCGCGTGGTTTACGTCGGCGATGTTTCTGACAAAGGCCACCGGATCGGCATCGAATTTAATTCTCCGGCGCCGCATTTTTGGGGCGTCGATTTCACTCCCGGCGACTGGTCCGGGCGCGCCTCCGACGTACCTCTGCGCTAACTCTGCAACTTTTGAATCGCTATTTCCCGCGGAAATAGAGCCAGGAACGGAATTTCGTGCAGCAGGGTCAGAGCGCGTCCGGCGATGCGGCGCGAATCGTCGCTGGATTGCGCCGCCGCAGCAGCCAATCTCCGGCGCGCCACGCGAGCAGCACGGCTACAAGTGCGCCATAAGTCAGAGGCAGGCGCACATCCGACTTGACCAGCCAGTAATAGTGAATCACTGCCAGAATCGCGGTGATGTAGATTGCTCGATGAATCATCCGCCATCGCCGCCCGCCCAGCCGGCGAATCCATCCGGCGGTTGACGTCACTGCCATCGGAACCATCAGCAGCAGCGCAGCCATTCCCACGGTGATGAACCGGCGCTTCTCGATGTCCTTCCACATCTCCGTAAAATCGAAAAACTTATCGATCCCGATCCAGATCGAAAAATGCAGGCACGCGTAGAAAAATGCGAAGAGTCCCAGCATCCGCCGGAAGCGAATCAGTTCCGGAATTTTCAACGTTTTGCGAAGCGGAGTGATTGCCAGCGTCAGCACGATGAACCGAATGGTCCAGTCGCCGGTCGCATGCGTCAAGAATTCAATCGGATTTGCACCGAGTTGATGATTGAGGCCGCGATACACCAGCGCGCCGAGCGGCACGAGACACACGGCGAATAATGCCGCTTTTGTCCATTTGTTCGTAAGGAAGGAGCTCACGCGCGCGGCTCAGTAATACTTTTTCAGGTCCATGCCGTTATACAGGCTCGCCACCTGATCGCCGTAGCCGTTAAACATCAGCGTCGGGCGCCGGAAAAATTCACCGAGGCGGCGTTCCTTGGCCTGGCTCCATCGCGGGTGATCGACGTTGGGATTCACGTTCGAGTAAAAGCCGTATTCGTGCGCGTTCGCCATGTTCCACGTCGTCGGCGGTTCGCTTTTCACGAATTTGATTTTCACCAGCGATTTGATGCTTTTGAATCCGTACTTCCACGGAATCACCATGCGCACCGGTGCGCCATCCTGGTTGGGCAGCGTCTCGCCATACATGCCGACGCAAAGAAGGGTAAGTGGATTCATCGCTTCATCAATTCGCAATCCCTCGACATACGGAAAATCGATGCCGGCCCACCGGCCTTGCGACATCTGGGTATTGTCGTAGTAGCTCTGGAACGCCACATAGCGCGCGTTCGGCCCCGGCTGGACAAGGTTCGCAAGAGCGCTGAACGAATAGCCGATCCAGGGCACCACAATCGACCACGCTTCCACGCAGCGGTGCCGGTAAATTCGTTCTTCGAGCGGCGCGAGCTTCATCAGCTCATCCATCGAGAACTGGCGCGGCTTTTTCACTTCGCCTTCCACCGAAACGGTCCACGGTGAAGTCTTGAAGTGCACCGCGTTTCGCGCCGGATCGGTCTTGTCCGTGCCGAACTCGTAGTAATTGTTGTAGTGCGTGACGTCGTCGTAGGAAGTCGCCGGCTCCGTCGTGCTGAACGGGCTTTTCGCCGCCACGCTCAGCTTGCTCCCCGCATACGCCGTGCGCGAGGGCATCATCATTTCGAGCACGGCATGTTTCGCGATCAGTGCCGCGCCCGCTGCCGACATGCCGATGAGGAATTGCCGCCGG
>DASPVY010000364.1:0-3980 GCA_035622115.1 Candidatus Acidiferrales bacterium | reverse complement strand
AATGTTCGCGCGGTAGTTGATCCCGCGGAAATTCAGCCAGACGCTTTTTCCTTGCCAGTCCGCAGGCTCGGTGAATTGAGTGCGATACCACCAGGAGACACGAAACGGACTGTCTTTCGGCATTTCATCATCGGAAAAGTTATCGCCTATTTTGTATTTCACTCCGGGCAGCGATCGCAGCGCCATCGCGTAGTACGGGTCGGAGTAAATCTTATCGTCCACGAGCGCCGCGACGATAGTCGTCGGAACCGTGGCCGGATACCAGTCAGGGGAATAGAAGCCGGGTTGCGAAATTGCGTTGCCGCCACCGCCGAGTATTCGCGCCGAAGATTGAATTTGCCAGTTGGTTTTGAGAGCGAGAGTTTCTGTGCCAGGCGACTGGGCCGTCGCTACGCAGGCCCACATGAGTGATGCAGCTAAAGTGGCTGCGATTCTGAGCCACCTCGTCGAAGTCAACGATCGCGAGCGATGAAGCGCGGCCCGCGTGGCGTTCGGGCGCACTTCGCAGTGGAATGAAGTCTCGAACATCAAATCCCCCATGCACGATTAGATAATCGCGACGGCGCATTTTATCACCGGCGGCGCGCTCTTCGAGGCTTAACTGAACTCGCAACGATGGAATGCAACCCCGATCTGCTAGTCGCCAGGTTCCGGCTCGGGCGAGTCGGCCGCCGAAGCGTGAGGCTGCTTCACCGGCATCCAGCGCTCCTGCAGGGTTTTCACCAGCACGTACAAAACGGGGATGAAAAGCAGATTTAAACTGGTGGCCGCGATCATTCCGCCGAAAACGGTGGTGCCCACGGATCGGCGTCCCACGCGACCCGCACCTTGAGCCAGCACCAGCGGCAGCACGCCAAAGATAAACGCAAGCGAAGTCATCAGAATCGGCCGCAGGCGGATTCGCGCGCTTTCAATCGCGGCTTCGATGATGCTCAAGCCCGTCTCACGCAACTGTTCCGCGAACTCGACAATCAAGATCGCGTTCTTGCTCGCAAGTCCGATCAGCATGACGAGGCCGATTTGGCAATACACGTCGTCCTGCAGGCCGCGGACCGACTGAGCGAGCAAGGCGCCGAACAGGGCCATCGGCACGGCGAGAATCACAATGAATGGAAGCGAAAAGCTTTCGTACTGCGCCGCGAGCGTCAAATAGACGACGAGCAAACCGAGGCCGAAAAGAACCAGCGCCGTGCCGCCCGATTGCAGTTCTTCCAGCGAAATTCCGGTCCATTCGTGGCCGAATCCGCGCGGCAACGCGTGATTGGCCAGATTGTCCATCGCGGTGAGGGCTTCACCCGAACTCAGGCCCGGCGCTCCTGTTCCGTCGATTTCGGCAGACCGAAAAAGATTGTAGTGGCTGATGACTTGAGGCGATGCAACCGGCGCCACGTGAATCACACTTTCGAGCGGCACCATCGCGCCCGAATTGGCGCGCACGTAATACTGCTGCAGATTTTGCGGTTGCGAACGGAACTGGCGGTCGGCCTGGATGTAGACGCGGTAGGCGCGATTGTTGAAGTCGAAATCGTTCACGTAAATCGAGCCCATATAAACCTGCAGCGCGTCGGTGATTTGATTCAGCGGAACGCCGAGGGCTTTAGCCTTTTCGCGATCGAACGTGATAACGAACTGAGGATCGTTCGCGGTGAAATCGCTGAACAGTCCGCGCAAATCTTTGCTTTGATTGCCCTGGCGCACCAACTCCTGCGTGGCCTGCGAGAGCGCCTGAGGCGAATTTCCGCCCAAATCCTCGACGATAAACTGAAATCCGCCGAACACTCCGAGGCCCTCCACCGCCGGCGGCGCAAATGGCACGACAATCGCGCCCGAAATTTCGTTCAAAGGCCCTCGGATGCGATCGATCACCGATGCCAGAGAATGTTCTTCTCCTTTTCGTTCGGCGAACGGCCGCAGGTTCGCAAACGTCAGGCCACGATTGGGCGCGGCTCCTGAGAAGCTGAATCCGACGACGCTAAATACGCCGTCGATCTCGGGCACCCTGCTGAGAACCACTTCCGCCTGGCTCATGATATTCGTCGTGTAGTCGAGCGATGCCCCCTGCGGCGCTTGCACGGCGATAATGAGATAGCCCGCATCTTCGTCGGGGATGAACCCTCGCGGAACTTTCGCGTATAGGTAATACGTCGCCCCCAGGCCGATCAGAAAGACGATCAACCCGGCGAACTGCCACTGGATTACCCGCCGCAGGAAACCGCGATAGAACCGGGTCACGGCGACGACTCCGCGATCGAATGCGGTTAACAGCACTCCGCTCTTGCGCCGCTGGTGGCCCAGCAAGACGGCGGAGAGTGCGGGCGTGAGCGTCAGCGCGTTAAAAGCTGAAATCGAAACCGAGAACGCAATTGTCAGCGCGAACTGCCGGAAAAGAATGCCTGTCGTGCCGGGGAAAAACGCCACCGGAACGAAGACGGCAACGAGCACGAGCGACGTCGCCACCACGGCCCCGGCCACTTCGCTCATGGCCGCCGACGCGGCTTCATGAGCTTTCATCAGCTCATCGGAGATGTGCCGCTCGACGTTTTCGATCACGACGATGGCGTCGTCAACCACAAGTCCGGTCGCCAGCGTAATCCCGAAAAGCGTGAGCGTGTTGATTGAGAACCCCAGCATTTTCACGAACACAAAAGTTCCGATCAGCGATACCGGAATCGTAACGGCTGGAATGATCGTGGTGCGCCAATCCTGAAGAAAAATGTAAATGACCGCGATGACCAGAAGAATTGCCTCGAGCAGCGTATAGAGAACGTCGCGAATGGATTCGCCGATCACTGTCGTCGAGTCAAACGCGACGGCCGCTTTCATTCCGGGAGGGAAGCGGGCCGCCAGCTTTGCAAGTTCGGCCTTTACAGAGCGATCGACATCCAGCGCATTTGCGCCCGGAAGTTGGGTGACGCCGAAGCCGATCGCGTCGTGGCCATCGAACCGCAGATTCGAGGCATAACTTTCCGCGCCCAGCTCCGCTCGACCCACATCCTTCAAGCGAATCAGGGTTCCATCGTTGCCCGTCTTCAAAATGATGTTGTCGAATTCCGAGGGTTCGGTGAGCCGCCCCACGGCGCGGACACTTATTTGATACATCTGTCCAGGCACGGATGGCGGTTGTCCCACTTGTCCCGCCGCCACCTGCACATTTTGCTCGCTGAGAGCGCTGACTACGTCCGTTGCCGTCAATCCGCGGCTTGCCAGGCGCGAGGGATCGAGCCACAGCCGCATGGAATAATCGCGCGGAGAAAAATTAAAGACATCCGCGACGCCCTTGACGCGCTTCAACGCGTCGCGAATGTAGATGTCCAGGTAATTGCTGATGAACAGGCTGTCGTATTCGCCGTGCTCTGCATAGACGCCCGCGCCAAGCACGAATCCGCTAACCGATTTCGTGATCGTGATTCCCGTCGTTTTCACTTCGTTCGGCATGCGTCCGAGCGCCGTATTCACGCGGTTCTGCACGTCCACCGCCGCCAGGTCCACGTTTCGCGAGACGTCGAACGTGACTGTAATTTGGCACGATCCGTCATTCCCGCTGGACGACCTGATGTATTTCATTCCCTCGACGCCGTTGATTTGCTGCTCGAGCGGAATCGTTACGGCGGACTCCACCGTTTGAGCGCTCGCTCCGTTGTATTCTGCGGAGACCGATACTTGCGGCGGAGCGAGGTTGGGGAATTGCGCGACGGGCAACGTGGGGATCGACACCGCGCCGGCGATGATGATCATCAGCGCGCACACCGTCGCGAAGATGGGGCGCTTGATGAAGAAGTCGACGAACATCGTTCGGCTCGCGTGCCTTAGTGTTGCGGGGCTGCGGCCGAGCGGTCGGCCGGAGTTTCGGTGATCGGAACGCCGTCGGCAAGCAATTGCGTGCCTTCGACGATGATGTGGTCGCCGGCCTTGATTCCGCCCAGCACCACGTAATTATTGTCAATCAAATCGCCCAACTGCAGCAGCCGCTGCCGCGCAAC
>DASPVY010000363.1:0-2827 GCA_035622115.1 Candidatus Acidiferrales bacterium | reverse complement strand
CGCGCCTGAGCCACGATCTGGATTCGCGGATCAGCCCAATCCTCCTGCGCATGAACCGAATTCTGGAAGATTCCGAAGAGCGCATTACCAGCATCGTTGGCGACGCCGCGGAAATCACGCGGATCGCCCGCGGACAAGCGCAAAAGGTCGATCGCGTGTTTACCGATGCGGTCGAGCGGTTGCGCGTTCAGGTCATACGCGCCGATCAGATTTTGACCGGCGCTCTCGAAGTGATCGAAGATACGGGGTCGCGCGTGCGGCGCACGCTTCAGGGGCCCGTCATGCAAGTCTCGGCGGTTCTCAAAGGCATCAAGGTGGGCTTGGATTTCATCCGCGGTCAGCAGCCGCGGCGTCCGACGGAATCAGCTTCCGCGGACGACGAACTTTTCATTTAGCGTCTCCCTGGGTGCTCCCGGCGCCCAGAAAAAATTCACTCCCAGCAAGAGTTTAATCTGCGACCTCGAACGCAAAGGCCGTAGTTTGCCCAAATCCACTGAGGATCGAACGCGCTCATTGCCTGGCGGGCCTGAATCAGGTGAGATCAGGTTTCAGAGAATCCAGCCGCCGCCGAGCACCTGCTCGCCCGAGTAGAAGACGGCCGCCTGACCTGCGGTGATCGCGCGCTGCGGGTCATCAAACACCAAGGAAGCGGTGCGGTTGCCGGTGGCGGTCACGGTCGCGTGGGCTGGATCGTGGCGATGGCGAATCTTGACGGTGGCGCGCACAGGTGCATCCGGGGCCTCGAACGGAATCCAATTCACATCGCGAAGATTACAATTCTGTCGTCGCAGTTCCCGGTCCTCGCCGACGACGACGCGATTCCGCTCGCGATCGAGCTCGAGTACGTAGAGCGGCCGCCCGGTCGCAATGCCGAGGCCCTTGCGCTGGCCAATCGTGAACCGATGCAGTCCGCCGTGACGGCCGAGAACTTGGCCGTCGGTCGTTACGATCTCGCCCGAGTCGGTCGCGTCTGGCCGCCCCTGCTCCAACAGGTAGCTGCCGATAAACTGAACGTAGTTGCCAGTCGGCACAAAGCAGATTTCCTGGCTTTCAGGCTTTTCCGCCACCGGCAGTTTGGACTCCCGCGCGATTTCGCGAACTTCGGACTTCGTCAGATCGCCCAGCGGAAAGTCGGTGCGCGCGAGCTGCTCCTGGGTGAGGCCAAAGAGAAAATAGGACTGGTCCTTGGAATCATCGCGCGCTTTCCAAAGTTCCCAGCGACCGGTGGACGAATTTTGCGAGACACGAGCGTAATGGCCCGTCGCGAGACGTTCCGCACCAATTTGCCGCGCCATCCGCAAAAGCTCGTCGAACTTGACGTGGCTATTGCAATTCGAACACGGGATCGGCGTCCGGCCTTCCAGATAATCATTGACGAACGGGCGAATGACGGTTTCCTCAAATTGACGTTCGAAATTCACAACGTAGAACGGAAAATCAAGATGTTGCGCCACGCGCCGCGCGTCGTAGACGTCGTCGAGCGAGCAGCAACGATGTAAGACGGGGCCATCACCCTGGAGCTGCGGAAGGCGCCGCTGATTCCAAAGTTGCATGGTCAAGCCGATGATGGAATGCCCACGCCGGCGAAGGATCGCAGCCGCGGCTGAGCTATCAACGCCGCCACTCATGGCTACAGCAATTGTCGGCAACTTGGACTCCGGTGCGCTGGCGCGCGAGCGCAACGTTTCTTGCGGATGGATCGAGAATGCGGCGTTTGAGGTCATCGAAGCGTCGCGGTCTTTCCGTAAGCGGGCGAGAGCTCGCGCAAATTCGCTACGACCTGGGGAATGGTCGCAATGGCGTAGTCAATTTCCGCCGCGGTAGTGCCGCGGCCGAGACTGAAGCGCACGCTCGAGCGGCCCGCTTCTGCCGGGAGGCCGATGGCCCGCAGCACATGAGACGGCTCGACTGCGCCGGACGAGCACGCCGCGCCCGTCGAACAAGCGATGCCGCGCAAATCGAGTCCAATCACGAGCGACTCGCCTTCCGCGAAGGAAAAAGTCATGTTCGAAGTGTTCGAAACCCGTGACGTACGTGAGCCGTTGACGTGGCATTGCGAAACGGCGGAAAGCAGCGAATTTTCCAGATGGTCGCGCAAGGCCCCAATGCGTGGACCGTCAAAGCTGAGCGAGCGCGCCGCGATGTCTGCCGCGCGGCCCAGTCCCACAATTCCAGCGACATTTTCCGTTCCCGGCCGGCGGTCGCGCTCATGATGCCCGCCAAACTGGATGGGCTGTAATTTCGTCCCGGTTCTCACATAGAGGGCGCCGGTGCCCTTAGGGCCGTAAATCTTGTGCGCCGAAAGAGAAAGGAGATCGACGCCGAGTTGATTGACGTCAATAGGGAGCTTGCCGGCTGATTGCACGGCGTCGGTGTGAAAGTAAATATCGGCCTCGCGCGCAATTTCAGCGATCTGCAGTGCCGGCTGAATCGTGCCCAATTCGTTGTTCGCGTGCATTACGCTGATCAAAACCGTCTCGGGACGCAACGCGCGGCGGACGTCGCCCGGATTGACGATCCCATCCGAGCCAACGGGGACAAAGCTCACGTCGACGCCTCCGGATTGCAATTTTTCGCAAGCGTGAAGAACTGCGTGATGCTCGATCGCGGTAGTGATTACATGCCGCTTATGCGATGCGCCGGCAGCAATCCCAAAAATCGCAAGATTGTCGGCTTCCGTGCCGCAGCTGGTGAAGACAATTTCAGCAGGCTTCGCCCCGATGAGGCGCGCTACCGATTCACGCGCTTCCTCCACAGCCAGACGCGCTTGCTGGCCCGGAGAGTGGATCGAGCTGGCATTGCCGTAAACGTCCGAAAAATACGGCAG
>DASPVY010000362.1:0-5320 GCA_035622115.1 Candidatus Acidiferrales bacterium | reverse complement strand
TTGGTTGCGGGGGTTGGATTTGAACCAACGACCTCCGGGTTATGAGCCCGACGAGCTACCAGGCTGCTCCACCCCGCGCCATAGATACTACGCGACTTGCCGTTCGTCTGCAACCCGGTCGCGCTTGACAAATTTTTTCCGAGCAGAGGAGGCGGCACGACGGATTTCCGTTTAATTCTGGAAATCGAGTGTGTATTCTCTTCGCGGGGTCAGATAGAAACACGTTCCGTCGCTACGCAGAACTGGCGGCGCCGCTCGACCTATAGCCGAGACGCGATGCAAGTACCGCTGCGCCGTTCGAGCGCTTGACGGAACAGAACACCAGCTAAAGCTTGGGGGCTTATCGGTGTTCGCCGGACTAGGCCAAACGGCATTCGCGGAAATTCCGAAGCTGCCCTCCGACGCCTGCCTGGACGCGATAAGACTTGCGCGAATGCTGCGCGCGGTCGAACGCGGAGGCGCATCGCTCTTTGTGATGGGATTAATCGGAATGATCGCGATGGGAAGCGCGCCGCGGCGGTTGCAAAATCAGGTTCGCGAAGCGCTCAGTACGCGCCTAGCTTCTTCTGCGTCAGCCGATGAAAGCGCAATCACTCATGAGCCAACCGTAACGGCGTATCGGTATCCATACTCGGTGATTCCCGGCGGAGTGTTCTCGATCGAAGACCTGCGGGCGAGGCTCGACAACGATCCCGTCGCTGCGGCGCATTATGCGGGCTTCGAGATGACACACGCACGAGTCGTAAAGCTGGAACGAGACGGCGCGTTCTATGTCTCCTACCGAATGGCGAGCGGGATTTTTTGGACCACGGAGCGAATTCACCTTCGCCGCGGAGAATTGTTGCTGACCGATGGTGCAAGTTTTGCGCTCGCGCGCTCCGGAAATCGCCTCTCCGAAGTTCCGCAGCTCCCTGCGTTGAGCCTCGAACCGACGGCAGCGGAGTTGGACGCGGTCAAACCCAGCAACATTTCGGGAGAGTAGCCGATCGCCGGCCGTTTCGGTTCGCCGCCAAGTTGGGTTCCAGGTTTTAAGCGGTAGGCGATCGATCAAGACTCTTCATGTCGCCATTCCGCGACGCAGCTGAGAATCGATGCCGGTCAGCACATCGGAATTTCGCAAAGCGCTCGGCCAATTCGCCACCGGAGTAACGGTCGTGACTGTGATGCGCGAGAACGGGCGCGTCCACGGCATGACGGCGAACTCATTTACGTCCGTCTCGCTCGAACCACTCCAAATTCTCGTGTGCGTAGACCGCCTCGCGCTGACGCACAAGTTTCTGCACGAGCGCCGCGTGTTCGGGGTCAACATTCTCGGGGAAGATCAGGAGGCAGTGGCGCGCTATTTTGCCCGACCTGAACAGGAGCCGGAGAGCGGAAGCAGGCTCGGCGTGGCGTTTCATTCCAGCCCGCGAGGGACGCCCCTGTTAAGCGGGACGCTTGTTCAGCTGGACTGCGGACTCGTCCGAGCGGTGGAGGCGGGCGACCACTCAATTTTCATCGGGGAAGTCGCGGAGATGCACGTGCGCGAAGGCCGGCCGCTCCTGTTTCATGGCGGCCAGTTCAAGAAAATCGGTTCGGACGATTGACTCGCAAGCGCAGCGCAGTTCCCTTCTGCCGTGTTCGAATACAGCGCGAGCTACGGAGCGCTCACGCATTTCGCGCGAGGTAAAGACGCAGACAGCGCCTATACGATGACACGGAGTCGTAATCCTGCCAGATTGCCGCGTCGCGAACGGGAACGTATTTGATGCGCGCAGGGTCGCGGTAGACGACCTCGCGCGCAGTGCTCGCGGCGCGAAGTTCGAGCCGCAAATCGCCGTGGCAAAGTATTGGATGGCCGGCCCGTTTTCCTCCGCGGGGCATGACGATTTTCTCTTGCGGCTCGCGTGCGGTGAACTCCCGGGCGAGCCGAGCCACCAATGTTTTTGTCAACAGCGGCTGATCGACGGGATAGAGCAGAAAGGGCGCACGGCGCTGAACTTTTCGCAGGCCCGCTAAAAGCGACGTTAGCTGGCCCTGGCGCCAGTTCCGGTTGACGACAACTCGCGCGCCGCCAGGCACTTTTTTTCGAACCTGCGCCGCCTGGTAGCCGAGGACGACGATCGGCGGCTCGAGGCCCGCGCAATTCTCGATTGCGAGTTCGAGGGCAGACTTCCGGCCGAATTGAGCGAGGGGCTTGGGAAATGGGAGCGTGCCCGGTCCGCCAGCAGCAAGAATGATGGGGAAAATCCGGGCGCGTCGCATGAAGAGCGAAGGAACTATAGCGTACCGGATGTCGCTCGCCAACGCGAAACGCTGAAGATTTGGCGCCGATTCTGATCCGGCCAGACGCGTTTCATGTTTTCGCACAGCCGCCCAGCCGGGAATGGCCTGTAAAAGCGAGGCGTGTTCGATGTTATTTGTTGAACGGACGAAGCGAACGAATTAGAATTTGCAGGCACACAAGGTGAGGCGCTCTCGCGCAAGGCCAATCGACCAGAGCGCGCGTGACGCGATCAAACAGTGTATCCACATCCGTTTCGATATTACCGGCCCAGTTCGCTCGACGAAGCTTCATCCACTCTCTCTGAACTCGGGGAAGATGCCAAGGCTCTCGCGGGCGGCCAGAGCCTGATCCCGCTGATGAAACTGCGGCTATCGAACCCTTCGTCGCTAGTGGACCTGAATTTCATTCCAGATCTGTCCTACATTCGCCGGGTTAATGGCACGTTGCATTTCGGCGCGATGACGCGTCATGCCGATATCGAAAATTCGGAGGCCGCGAGCCGCATTCCGATACTTCACGATTGCGCCGCCGGGATCGCGGATTTTCAAGTACGGAACCGCGGAACGATTGGCGGATCGATCGCGGAGGCCGATCCGAGCGGAGATTGGGGCCCGGTGCTGCTCACGCTGGATACGACCGTGACCGCGGTTGCTCCCGAAGGCGGCTCTCGCACGATTCCTCTCGGTGAATTTTTTCTCGATGCCTACACGACTGCGCTTGCTCCGGCGGAATTGGTGCAGGAAATTGCGGTCAAAGTCCCGCCGAAAGACACGGGCGGCGCCTACGTCGCTTTCAAGCGCTGCGCGCCCGTGTATGCAAGCGCGAGCGCGGCGGTCTCGCTCGCCTTGAAGGAAGGCGACACTTGCGAGCACGCGAGGATTGCGCTGGGATGCGTCGGCCTGACGGCCATCCAGCCGCGAGAAGCGGAAGCCGCATTGAGCGGTAAAAAGATGAGTCCGAAAAACATCGAAGCGGCTTGCGAGGCAGCAATGTCCGCGGCGGACCCACAATCGGATATGCGCGGTTCAGCAGAATACAAACGCGCGTTGGTGCGGGTCTTGCTGAAACGGGCAATTGAGATCGCCGCGCGCCGGGCACGAGGAGAACACGTGGAGGCAAGTCACGAATATGCCGGAAGGATTTGATCGCATCCCGGTACAAGTCACCGTGAATGGCAGGCGCTACGAGAGGACCGTGGAACCGCGGATGCTGCTGGTGGAGTTCATTCGCGAGGAACTCGACCTTACCGGAACGCACATTGGATGCGATACGACGTACTGCGGCGCTTGCACGGTCCTGATGAATGGCGTGACGGTGAAATCGTGCACGGTGTTCGCCGTTCAGGCGCAGGGCGCGGAAATTACGACGATCGAAGGGCTGGCCAAGGACGGGAAACTCCATCCGGTTCAGGAGGCATTCGCGGCAAATCACGGCCTGCAGTGCGGATATTGCACGCCCGGCTTGATATTGTCGACCGTCTATCTGCTTTCGAAAAAAACGAAACCCACTGACCGGGAAATCCGCAAAGGCATCGCGGGAAATACGTGCCGCTGCACGGGCTACCAGAATGTTCTGAGGGCGATACACGCGGCAGTTGAGTCAAACGGCAACGGGTGATCTCGAATGAAGATTGAATTCGGCGGGGATTTCACTGTTCAGCGGAAGCCCGATGAGGTTTACAAGTTTCTCGTCGATCCCGAACGGTTTTGTCCGTTGCTCCCTGATTATCAGAGTATGCAAAAGCAAAGCGAGAAGGAATTCAGTGTGAATTTGCGCGTGGGCATTTCGCACATTCGCGGAAACGCAGTTGTGAAGATGGTGCTGGCGGAAGAAAATCCTTCGACCCACGCTCTATATCAAGGAAAGGGTGACGTTCCAGGCGGAACGACGAGCATGCGGGCGGGATTCGATCTCGAGCCCGCCGGCGCCGGCACCAAAGTGATCTGGAAGGGCGAGGCGCAAATTGGCGGACGCCTTCCGGCGCTCGCAGGCGGCCTGCTCGAGCCGCTCGCCAAGAAAAATCTTCAGAAATTGATTGATGCTCTGCAAGCGGCATTGTCGTAGCGCCGCTGATATGAAGCAACCGGGGGATTCCACTCGCGTGAAGCAGAAACGGACTTCACCGGCGCGCAAAGCAAAGCGCCCTAAATCAAAAGCAAGCTCAAATGGCGCGTCGGCCGAAGGAAAGTGGATTGGCAAATCGCTGAGGCGGCGCGAAGAGATGCGCCTCGTGCAAGGCCAGGGCAGCTTTGTTGACGACAAGAAACTGCTCGGCATGACGCACATGCGGGTGATTCGTTCGCCCTACGCGCACGCGCGGATCACGAGCTTGGACGTTTCGAAGGCTGCTGCCGCTCCGGGCGTCGTTTGCACGCTGACCGGCAAAGAAGTCGCGGGCATGGTCAAGCCTTTTATCGAAATCGGACCGGGGGTTGGCCAAACAATTCAAGACTTTCCGCTCGCAGTTGAGAAAGTCGTTTTTCAGGGCGAGCCCGTCGCCGTGGTCGTTGCCGAATCGCGTGCGGCCGCCGAGGACGCCGCAGAACTCGTTGAGGTCGAGTACGATCTGCTCCCGCCGGTTATGACGGCGGAGGACGCACTTACCGACCAATCCATCCTCCACGAGAAAGCCGGGACCAACAAAATCTGGCACGGCGAATTCGAATACGGCGATGTAGATCGTGCATTCAAACAGGCCGCACACATTGTCGATATCCCGCGACTTCACTTTCATCGCTTCTCGAGCACGCCCCTTGAAAATAATGCCGTCATTGGCGACTGGGATACAAAATCTGAGCGCATTACTTTCTATTCGAACAATTCGTTCCCCGCATTCGCCGCGCAATTCCTCTCGGCGGCGCTCGGCGTGGGGATCGATCAAATCCGCATGCACAGCATCGATATCGGCGGCGGCTTTGGAATCAAGATTACGAACTACCCTTATATGGCGATGTGCGCGCTGGCATCGCGCAAGATGGGCGGACGGCCGGTTAAATGGATCGAGACGCGCACGGAACATATGCTCGCGAGCGCTCATGGCAATGAACGCACTTT
>DASPVY010000361.1:0-3857 GCA_035622115.1 Candidatus Acidiferrales bacterium | reverse complement strand
ATTCAGCAAGAATTGCGCAGCCAGTACATTCTGGGTTATGTCCCCGACAAGGCCTCCGCAAGCGCCGGCTACCATAAGCTTCATCTCGTCACGAAGCAGAAAGACCTCGCCGTGCAATCCCGCGACGGCTACTACTCCGACTCCTCATCGTCCGCCTCGTCTTCTCCGCCCAGCCAGTAGCGCCCTGAAGAAGTTACTTGACTGTAACCGTTATCTGCAGAATAATCCCGCCAAATGTCTGGCCCACCCTCGCTTTTTGGTGAGACCCACGAGGCGAAGCCCCCCGCTGCGCCTCCGGCTGACTACATCCAGCCGAATCTCGGGCACGGCCTGCGCATTTGGTGGGCTTTTTACTGGCCTGTTTTCCTAGCTAGCTCTGCGTTCGCGATCGCATTCAACGTGGTCGTGCGCCGCTTCCTGGAAGATCCGCGAGTGCCGATGGGCGCGGTCTTTCCATTTTTCAAGTATCAGCAACTCTTCATCGCCCTATTTTACATGGCAATTTCGTTCCCCGCCTTCGCGTACATACTTCGCAAGAGATTTCGCCATTTTCGGATCGGATTGCTTTCAAATTACGGACAAGGGGCGGAGCGCCTTTCACCGACATTTTTGCGAACCGCGAGCGTCTGGTGGGCCTATTCGTGGCGGGTAGTCGTCTACCGGTTGCTTGCGATGGTCATCATCATGTTCCCGCTGGGCTGGATACTGGGCTTCGCTGCGGCCTTTTTACCGCATAGCGCCTCCATTCTGTTTTCTAAGCTCTTCGTGCCGATTGTCATCGACGCGCTCGTGGGCATGTATGTGATCTATGCAAGCATTTTGGACGAGAACATTTCGAACTTTCGCGTCGGGCTCGTACCGGTTCAGGCGGCTGCTATCGCTCCGCTAACGCCGACGGCGAGCCTTCCCGAGACTGGGATTCAAGGAACTTCGGCGTAGCTCCGTTTCCGCCGCGCGATTTCACCCGAAGATTCAGCCGCCCGCGATCGCCCCCACCACCAGAAACGGTTCCTCGCCGGAAGCAATTGCATCGGGCAGCGGCATATCTGCCGGTTCGTGCGACCAATCCTCCGAGCACACAAAAAATCGCAGAAATGGCCTGCGGCTCTGCGTGACATGATCGCGAATCGTGCCGCGCAGCACGGGATACTCCGCTTCGAGCGCGTCCAGGACGGAGCGCTGCGTCACCGCACCTGACACTTCAATCGTGACTTCACCCCCGGTACGCGTCAGCGTCCGCAAGTGTGGCGGCAATACCACTCGAATCATTGCAACGTCTGAACCTCAACCGAAAGTACGCTTGGAAGATCGTGCACAATCGGCGTCCAATTGTCGCCGCCGTTGGCCGATACATACACCTGTCCACCCGTCGTCCCGAAATAAATCCCGCAGGAATCGAGCGAATCCACAGCCATCGCGTCGCGCAGCACGTTCACAAAACAATTGCTCTGCGGCAGACCGTTCGTCAGCGGCTCCCAGTCGTTTCCGCCGGTGCGGCTGCGGAAGACGCGCAACTTTCCGTCGATGGGAAAGTGTTCGGAGTCGCTCTTGATCGGAACGACGTAGATCGTTTCAGGCTCATGCGCATGAACGTCAATTACAAAGCCGAAATCGGTCGGCAGATTTCCGCTGACCTCGCGCCAATTGTCGCCGGCGTTGTCGCTGCGCATCACGTCCCAATGTTTCTGCATGAATAGCACGTCGGGACGCTTCCCATGCATCGCGACGTGATGCACGCAGTGGCCGACTTCCGCGGTGGGGTCGGGAATGTATTGCGACACGAGCCCTTTGTTGATTGGCTTCCACGTTTCGCCGCCGTCGTCCGTGCGGAACGCCCCCGCCGCCGAAATCGCGATGTACATCCGCTTCGGATTGGTCGGATCGAGAATGATTGTATGCAGGCACATCCCGCCCGCACCGGGCTGCCATTTCGGCCCCGTGCCATGCTTTCGCAAGCCGGAGAGTTCGTGCCACGATTTCGCGCCGTCGGTCGAGCGGAAGAGCGCGGCGTCTTCGATGCCGGCATAGACCGTGTCGGGATCGTTGAGCGACGGCTCGAGATGCCAGACGCGCTTGAACTCCCAGGGATGCGCGGTGCCGTCGTACCACTGATGAGTGCCGGGAACGCCGTCATAGACGAACTTGTTGTCCATCGTCTCCCATGTTTTTCCGCCGTCGCTCGATCGCTGAATGATCTGGCCGAACCAGCCGGAACTCTGCGACGCGTAGATTCGGTTTGGATCCGCGGGCGAGCCTTTGACGTGGTAGATCTCCCAGCCCGCAAAATGCGGCCCACTGATGTCCCATCGCTCGCGGTTTCCATCCGCGCTCAGCACAAATGCGCCCTTTCGCGTTCCGACCAACACGCGTACTTGGCTCATCCCTTGCTCCTTCGCGAGTATTGCAATGCTCTGATTAAGGCCGCAAAATCGCGGCTGCCGCTTTCAGTTCGCTCGACGCCGGCGCGTGAAATTTCGCTCGATGACGTCACCGTTAAATCTCGGTATCAGGGGAGTTCGATCGCGCTCTTGCCAGCGCCGCCGCGATTCCGCGAGAATTCCCGCGCGGTTTCTCTCCAAGTCTTCGATGACGGCGCATGGCGTCTCCGTTTGCTCGTGCCGCGCTCCCCAGATCAGCATTTCCAGGAGCAGTGGCGCTAGATCGATTCCTTTTTCAGTCAGCCGGTAGCTCAACCGTCGCCGGTCCGCGTTCACGACTTCTGCCGTGATAATCCCTGCAGATTGCAGCGTGCGCAAACGATCGGACAGAACATTCGAGGCAATGCGTTCGCCCGATTCCTGAAAGTCCTTGAAGGTGTGATGACCGCGAACCATGAGGTCGCGGACGATCAGAAGCGACCAGCGATCGCCGAGGATCTCGAGTGAAGTGCTGACGGGGCAACCGGAACGGTGTTTCGGTTTCTGCATACCAGCCACAAATTTCACACTAGCAGCGTCACTTGCAGTTTGCAAGTGAGTCATGCGCAGCCTCTTGCGGCTCAGCGCGAGTTGCGCCTGTTGGCTGCCTATCGTAAATTCGATCTCGTGCGCGAATTCGTTCCCCCAGCCCCGCTCCGCAACGCTCACCTGATGACCATCGCCGGAGCATTCTGGAGGCGGCGCTTTCCGCGTCTGCCGCCCGCCGAGACGCGGGAATTCGAGACCGAGCCGGGCACTCGGGTGCTGGTGAAGTGCCACTGGCAAAAGAAGCCGCGCGCGCATTCGACGATCGTGCTGTTGCATGGCCTCGAGGGCTCATGCGATTCGGGATATATGCAGGGCGTTGCCGAGAGCGCGTTTCGCGAAGGTTTCAACGTTCTTCGCGCCAATCAACGAAATTGCGGCGGAACAGATCATCTGACGCCGTCGCTGTACAACTCGGGCCTGAGCGCGGATATTCGCGCGATCGTGATGGAATTGATTGAGCGCGATAATCTGAGTGAGATATTCGTCGCCGGATTTTCAATGGGCGGGAATTTGGTTCTCAAAATGGCCGGCGAATTCGCGGATCGTTTTCCAAGCGAATTGAAAGCGGTGATCGGAATATGTGCATCGTGCGATCTGGCCGCGTGCGCGGACGCGCTCGGCAAACCGGAGAATTATTTCTATCAGCGCCACTTCGTCAGCCGGCTGAAAGCTCATATGTGTGCAAAGGCGGCGCTTTTTCCCGAGCGCTATCCGCTGAACGGAATTGAGAAAGTTCGCACGGTTCGAGAGTTCGACGACGTGATTACCGCGCGATTCTGCGGTTTCCGCGATGCGGACGATTACTATTATCAGTCGAGCGCGTTGCGCGTTGCGGGCTCCATTCGCGTCCCCACGGTGATCATCGCGGCGCAGGACGATCCCATGGTTCCG
>DASPVY010000360.1:0-3553 GCA_035622115.1 Candidatus Acidiferrales bacterium | reverse complement strand
GAAAATCCCGAATGCTTCAGCGACAGCTGTCGCGCCGCGTTTCGCATCTGGCTCCAGGCAAAATTTGGTTCGCTGGATTCGCTGAACGCGCGCTGGGGAACGCGTTTCTGGAGCCAGTGGTACACCAAGTGGGACCAGGTGGATCTGCCGTTTCCCGCGGTCGGCCTGCAGAATCCCGCGCTCATGCTCGATTTCCGGCGTTTTATTTCCGACTCCGTTTCTTCCTACGCTTCCGAGCAGATCGAAATCATTCGCAAACATCGGCCGGACGATTTCGTGACCACGAACGGCGTATTCCGAAACATCAATTACTATTCATTTGGAAAGAAATTCGACGTCTATGCGCAGGACAATTACCCGACGTTTCTGGAGGATCCGCAGTATTCATTCGGCGCGTCGCTGACGCTCGTTCGCGGATTCAGCGAGCGAATGATGGTCATTGAGGAACTCACGGGATCGGCCGGTCAGACGTATCTGTTGCGCACGCCGCGCCCTGGCGAAATGAGCTTGTGGACATTTCAGACCATCGCGCACGGCGCCGACGGAGTCCTGCATTTTCGGTGGCGAACGGCGACGCGCGGTGCGGAAGAATTATGGTCCGGCGTTCTCGATCAGGACAACATCCCTGGCGAGAAGTACGCGGAATTCAAGCGCGAAAGCGAAGACATTCATCGCATCGCGCCAGAAATCCTCGACTCGAAATTGATTTCGCAAATCGCAGTGCTGAACGATTCCGACGACGCGTGGATCTATGACAATCAATATCTGTCGAAGAATCTCCAGTCGAACGAAGCGTACGCAGCTTTGTTTCAGGCCGCCTCCGAACTGAAATTTAACATTGATTTCATCGGCCCAGACGCCGACTTCGGAAAGTATCGCCTGATTTTCGCGCCGCGAATGATCGTGATCGATCCCGATCTGGCGCACAAGATTCGCGATTTCGTCGAGCAGGGCGGAAGATTCGTCCTCGCCGCCCGCGGTGCGATTCTCGATCGCGATCACGCGCTGATTGAGCAGCCCCGGCCCGCATTGTTGAGCGACGTTTTCGGTGTCACGGTGGTCAAGACGCAGTTCTATCCTTCGGGATCGGGAAACTCGATCCAAGTCGATAACGGGCAATTGGTCCCGGCCAAATTCGTCGCTGAATCGCTGAAAGCCGGCGGCGCCGCCGTGCTCGGCAAGTGGAAGCAGGATTTTCTCAGCGGCGATGCTGCCTATACGGAAAATAAATTCGGAAAGGGCGCGGCGATTTACTATGGCTCGTTCGTCAATCTCGCCGCCGCTCGTGAGCTGTTGCAGCACGCCGCTGCGGAGAGTGCGATTGCGCCGCTTCTTTCCGGCGTGCCGAAGCAAGTCGAAGTCACCTGCCGGACGAAAGGCGGGTCAGATTACTTTTTCATTCTCAATCACGAAAATCGCTCGGTAACCGTGAATCCCGGCGCAGGATTTGACGATTTGCTGCAGCAGCGCGTTGCACCGGAATCATTTTCGCTCGCGCCATTTCAGTATGTGGTGTTGAAGCGCGCGCACCAGAACGCGGCGATTACGAGCAGCCCGTCGAATCACAGCGAGGCGCGAGTTCAATGAGAGAGGCGGCGGCCATTCTGATTTTGAGCTTTGCGTTCTTCGCGCAGCAGCCAGGCAATCCGCCCGCGGAGCAGGGTCCCGATTTGCTTGCGGAAATGCGCGCGGCTGGCAGTGCGAAGCTCGATACCAACGCGGCAACTGTCTTCATGGATGATCGGTCGGGCTGCGTGACGCTGACATTTCACTACCTTCACGGGGATCCGGAAGTGAAAGTCCCGCTTGCAGCGATTGGCGCGCCTTCCGAGTGGTTAAACTACGAGGAAATTTCTTTCGACATGCGCTCGACCAGCCTCGAGCCCATTTTTATCAACTTTTCCGGCGCCGCCGCGAAAAAAGACGTCGTCATTGAGCCGCTGGCAGGCATTCATATTCGAGGGATGATTCCATTCGAGCCGCTGAATCCTACGCAAAATCGCAACGCGCCGCGTCAAAAGCCGCTGGGCTACAAGATTTGGCCTAACTCGCTGGAAGTGCCGAACCCCGTCCAGCAAATTTCGTTTCGCATGCACAATCCCGCCGAGCCGACTCAAGTCACGTTGTGCGGATTTGCCCTCGAGCACGGAATCACCGGCAACGATATTCTCGAGCGCCATCCCGTGATTGATCGCTATGGCCAGTGGATTGCCGAAAAGTGGCGCGATAAAATTTACAGCGACGACGATTTGAAGCATTTGTGGGATAGCGAAGACCTCTCGCCGCAGCGATACGACTACTGCCCGCTCGGCGGCTACGTCGAAAAGCAATTGAACGGCACCGGTTTCTTCCGTACCGAGAAGATCGACAACCGCTGGGCGCTCGTCGATCCGCACGGACACCCTTTTTATTCGGCAGGAATCGATATTGTCGGTGTCGCCGACGGAAGCTTTGCCACCGACGCGGCGGATCGCGAATACTTGTTCGAAGAGCTTCCGCCCGCTGGTGGCGCATGGCTCGAGCCAGACAAGAAAGTCGTTTCCTTCTACGCCACAAATCTGATTCGCCGCTACGGCGCGGAATGGAAAGAACGCGGCAATCAACACATGGTCGAGCGCCTGCACAATTGGGGCTTCAACACGCTTGGCAACTGGTCAGACGCGACCTTCGCTCCACATAGCGGCATGCCATATGTCCTCCCCCTCTACGGTTGGAGCACGAAGAAATGGTTCGCTTATCCGTACGGTCTGCCGGACATCTTTTCCGACGAGTTCAAGAACAATGTGGATGCCGCAGCGCGCAAGCAGGTGAGCGATTTGAAGGGCGACGCAAATCTAATCGGCTGGTTCCTCGATAACGAACCGGTCTGGGCGGACGAATTCAGACCGAAGATCTCCTGGGCCGATGTCGTCTTGGATGATCCCGAGCGGTCCGCGACGCAATCAAAACTGAAAGAACTTCTGGCCGCGAACCCGAAAGAGGCTGATCAGATCAAGCGCGATTTTCTCTACAGCTGCGTGAAGCAGATGCTCGAAACGGAAATCGCGGCCGTGCGCAAATACGATCCGAACCATCTTATCCTCGGCGTCCGCTTCGCCGGCCGTCCCAACGCGCAATGGATCCGCCTCGCTTCGATGTTCGACGTGTTCAGCGTCAACATCTATTCCGAAACTTACGCGCCCGATCCAAAAACCATTCAAGAATATTCGGAAGGATCCGGCCGTCCCGTCTTGATCGGCGAATTCACGACGGACGCGCCGGGCCGGGGCCTGCAAGGCATTTTCTATGGCATGCATAAAGCGCGCGACCAGGGGCAGCGCGGAGTTGCGTATCGCTATTTTGTCGAGAATTCCCTGGCCAGCCCGTACATCGTCGGCACGCACTGGTTTCAGTTGGTGGACGACATGCCGACCGGCCGCCCCGGCGACGTCGAGCGCCAAAATTACGGCTTCGTGAATGTGGTGGACGCGCCGTACGAAGAACTGGTGGCGGCCGCGCGGCTCACTCATTCGCATTTGTATCAGTTGATGTTTGGCAGCGTTTCACCGACAAC
>DASPVY010000359.1:0-4572 GCA_035622115.1 Candidatus Acidiferrales bacterium | reverse complement strand
AAGGAATCCATTCCCTACCGCGCGCTGCTCGCGTCGCGAAACGTCAAGATCGCGCTCGACCACGGCTTCACAACGCTGCGTGATCTCGAGACTGAAGGCGCGATGTATGCGGACGTGGATGTGAAAACTGCGATCAACAATGGCGTGATTCCGGGGCCGCGAATGTTTGTTTCGACGCGTGCGATGGCGCCGACGGGAATGTACCCGCTGCTCGGATATGCCTGGGAGCTGGACCTGCCCCACGGTGTCCAGCCGGTGGATGGCGCAGACGGAGCGCGGCTCGCCGTGCGCGAGCAACTATCGCATGGTGCGGACTGGATCAAATATTACTCAGACCACGGGTATTACTACGGCGATGACGGCGTGCTGCACGGCATCGTGAATTTCACGGATGACGAGGCCCACGCAATCGTTGATGAAACGCACCGGCTGCGGCATCGTGTCGCGGCGCACTGCATCAGCTCGGACGGAATAGCGGCGGCGCTGCGTGCGGGCGTGGATACTGTGGAGCACGGAGACGGCATGACCGAAGCCGAGGCCGAAGAAATCTCACGAAGAGGAATATATTGGGTGCCCACGGTGATGGTCGGCGCGGCGGTGGCTCCGGGCCGCGGTGGAAACTGGGGCAAGATGGTGGAATCCGAGCGCGAAGCGTTTCAACGTGCGCTGAAAAACAACGTGAAAATCGCGTTCGGAACGGATGTGGGCGGATTCGCCTGGACCGACTTGAATGAGTCGCTCGAATTTCACTATTACGTTCAATACGGAATGACGCCAATGCAGGCCATTCACACGGCGACATCGGTTGCGGCGGAGCTATTGAATCAGAGCGAGCATATTGGAACGATCGAGGCGGGCAGATACGCGGATATTATCGCCGTGAGCAGCGACCCGCTGAAGGACATCACCGCGCTCGATCACGTAGGGTTCGTGATGAAGGGCGGCGCAGTCTACAAGAACGAGATGAAGTAACGCCAGACGCCGCGTCCGGCGCAAGACGATATCGCGTCGCCGCAACACGCGACGACAGCGCGAGATTTCAACCGCGGCTCAACGCCGACCGGCCTGGAAACCGGGCCGCCGCTCCGAGCTCCTCTTCGATGCGCAGGAGTTGATTGTATTTTGAGATCCGGTCCGTGCGCGAGGCTGAGCCAGTCTTGATCTGGCCCGTGCCTAGCCCAACCGCCAGATCGGCGATAAATGTGTCCTCGGTTTCGCCCGAGCGGTGAGAGACCACCGATGCGTAGCCGGCCGCGCGCGCCATCTCGATCGCTTCAATTGTTTCCGTCACGGTGCCGATCTGATTCAGCTTGATGAGAATCGCATTGGCGACTTTTTCGCGTATCCCGCGCGCGAAGATTTCGGGATTGGTGACGAATATGTCGTCGCCGACAAGTTGCAGCTTTCCGCCGAGTTCGCGCGTGATCATTTTCCATCCGTCCCAATCGTCCTCCGCGAGGCCGTCTTCAATCGAGACGATGGGATACTGGCGGACCCAACTCTCCCAAAATTGAATTATCTGTTCTGAGCTTCGCGCGGATTTATCCGATTTCTTGAACACGTATTTCTTGCTTGCGCGATCGTAGAATTCGCTGGCGGCGGGATCGAGCGCGATCGCCACCTGTTCGCCGGGCTTGTATCCCGCGCCGGTGATCGCTTCGAGCACACGCTCGAGCGCTTCTTCGTTCGATTTCAGATTCGGCGCGAAGCCGCCTTCATCACCAACCGAAGTGGAGTAGCCATTTTTCTTCAGTACGGCTTTGAGATTGTGGAAGACTTCGACGCCCCAGCGGAGCGCCTCGTGAAAGCTCGGCGCGCCGACCGGCATCACCATGAATTCCTGCACATCGACGGAGTTATCCGCATGCGCTCCGCCATTCAGAATATTCATCATTGGGACTGGGAGCGTATTCGCGGGGCCGGCAGTTGAATATCCCGCGAGATATTGATAGAGGGGCACACCCTTGGCGTTTGCGGTGGCACGCGCGGCCGCCATCGAAACGGCGAGAATCGCGTTTGCGCCGAGCTTCCCTTTATTGGGCGTGCCGTCGAGATCGCGAATGCGCTGGTCGAGCGATTTCTGATCCGCCGCGTCCATTCCGGCGACGGCCTTGGCGATCGCGGTGTTCACGTTTGCGACTGCCTTCAGCGCGCCCTTGCCGGCGAAGCGAGATTTGTCCCCATCGCGCAATTCGAGCGCTTCGAGCTCGCCGGTTGACGCCCCAGACGGCACGGCTGCACGGCCGCGAACACCGCCTTCGAGAATCACGTCTGCTTCGACTGTCGGATTTCCACGCGAATCGAGAATCTCGCGACCGCGAACCTCTTGAATTTTCGTGGACATTCCCTGCTCCCGAAGCCAAATGGATTAGAAGTGCTGAATCCGGCGGACGGCCGTGAACCACTCGCGAGCCGCAAACTTTATTCAGGTTCCTCGAGCATGGATTCCTGTCGAACGACTACGACTACGCCGCTCTCCGTTACTTGATAACGTTTCCGGTCCGCCTCGAGATCGTAACCGATGACGGTTCCTTCCGGGAGTTGCACGTGACGGTCGATGATGGCCCGGCGGATGCGCGAATGGCGGCCAATATTTACGTGGTTGAAGATGATCGAATCTTCGACATCACAATAGCTGTTGACCCGGACATCGTACCCCAACACGGATCCCTGCACGCGGCCTCCTGAAATAATCGAGCCGCCGGAGACGATGGAATCAATCGCGGTTCCGGTGCGTTCGGGGTCGCCGAACACGAACTTCGCCGGCGGATATTGCTGCTGCCAGGTGTGAAGAGGCCAGCTCTTGTCGTAAAAGTTGAAGACCGGGGAGACTGCAACGAGGTCGATATTGGCATCGTAATAAGCGTCGATCGTCCCGACGTCGCGCCAGTAGGAGGTTTCCTTCTTGTTTTCGTCACGGAAGTTGTAAGCGAAGACGCGGCGCTTATCGATGATTTTGGGGATGATATCCTTGCCGAAATCGTGTTTGGAGTTCGGATCTTCAGCATCCGCGATCAGAACAGGCACGAGCATGTGGGTGTTAAAGATATAAACCCCCATCGACGCGTTCACTTTGTCGGGATGAACGCGCGACGGTTTGGGATTCGACGGCTTTTCTTCGAAGCCGAGAACGCGCCAGTCGTTGTCGACTTCGATCACGCCGAATCGCTTCGCCGCTTCGGCGGCGTCCACTTCGAGAGTAGCCACCGTGACTTCCGCCCCAGATGCGATGTGCTGATCGAGCATGGCTTGGTAATTCATCTTGTAAATGTGATCGCCGGACAAGATGAAGACATAGGTCGAGGGCTCGCTGCCAATCGAATAGATGTTTTGATACACCGCGTCGGCTGTCCCTTGATACCAGTGGGTAGAGACTCGCATCTGCGGAGGGAGAACTTCCATGAAATCGCCGTGGCCCATCAGGACGGACCAGCCTCGGCGCACGTGGCGGTTCAGGCTGAGGGCCTTGTATTGCGTCAGAACGAAAACGCGGCGAAGGTCGCTGTTCAAACAGTTCGACAGCGTGATGTCAATAATCCTGTAAACCCCGCCGAAAGGCACCGCGGGCTTGGCACGGTCGCGCGTCAACGGCCACAGACGCTCGCCCTGGCCTCCCGCGAGCAGAACTCCGAGAGCATTGCGCATCGCCGACATAGGCCACCTAAGGTTCGAGAGTTCGGAGGTCCGGGAACTTCATTCTATCAGTATCGTCCCGAGCGCCAATAGAGGTTATCCAGACGTAGCGTCTCGCCCAGCTGTGGACAGTAATCAGCGCTCTATTGGCGATTATAAGATGAGTAAATCCGATTAATTGCCTCGCTGATGAATTATTGCTTGACTTCACAGGCCAGCGATTATAGAACCTCACACAAATTGTCGGATTAGCGGAAACCAGGTATAGTAACAGCTTAACCCGAACAATTTGCGACAAGGTGTGAACGGGGGTGAGTACGCGTGGCTGAAGTTGTAATTCAAGAGGGCGAGTCTTTGGAAAACGCCCTCCGGCGCTTCAAGAGAAAAGTGCAGTCGGAAGATATCATTAAAGAAATCAAGAAGCACAGCTATTTCATGAAGCCCGGAGAACGGCGTCGCGCCAAGGAGGCTCTCTCGCGTAAGCGCCTTCGGAAGAAGCAGCGGCGGGAACAGGATTAAGCGCGGAGTGAATTCGGTTATCGGGCGGTCAAATGCCGGACGGCCTTGCGCGAGTGGTTCTGGCGGGACCCATTCGCGCCGCCTGGCATCGTCCGAAGTACCTCCTGTCCTCCCTAAACAGTCCAGGGAGCGGCCATGGAATACCACGACAAGGTCCTGAAATGTGCGGACTGCGGGGGCGAGTTTGTCTTCACTGCCGGCGAGCAGATGTTTTTCGCCGACAAGGGATTCAAGAACGAGCCCAAGCGGTGCAAAGCATGCAAGTCGGCACGGGCGCAAGGCGGGTCTTCAAGTGCCATCAACAACGGCGTTCAACGTGTTGAGACGAAGACCGTCTGTTCCCAATGCGGGAAGGAAACCACTGTCCCGTTTAAGCCGACGCAAGGACGACCCGTCTATTGCCGCGAATGCTTCCAGCAG
>DASPVY010000358.1:0-4384 GCA_035622115.1 Candidatus Acidiferrales bacterium | reverse complement strand
CACGTTTTGGAGGCTCGGATCCATAAGTTGCTTGGTGATGGCGTTGAGCAACACCGTCTCCTGCTGAAGCTGGCTGGTCTGAGCGAGGATAAGGTTTTGCTGGTCGGTGGCCATTTCGGATTGAGCGGTCAAGACGTCGAGCGGCGCCATCGTCCCGATCTCGAGCTGGCGCTTATTGTCGTCGTAGAGCTTGGTGGAGGTGGTGAGTGCGGCTTGCTGCACCTTTACGTTCTCACGGGCGTAGACAAGCTCCCAGTAGGCCGTTTCGGTGCTGACGACCGTCGTGATGACCTGGGTCGCAAAATAGTAATCCGCGGCCTGGCGCTCGTTCCTGGCCTCGACGATGTAGCGAGTGTTGGGAGTGGTGCCGAACCCATTCAAAAGTTGCTGCGAAGCCGTGATGGTGATGTTGCCCTGAAAGACGGGGTTCAAGATGTTATCCGGCGTCGTGCTGGATTGGCGATCGTTCTGCCAGCTCACTTGAAGGTTGGTCCCGGTATGGAATCCTTCGGTATAGCCCAAAGTTTGTTGGAAGTTGTGGGCAGTGATGGCCGTCACGGCGGTCGAGCCCGTGCCCGAGAGATAAGGATTGTTGACCGGAATGGACGTATACGTGTCCGAAATCCCAGCCGTGACAATCGGATCGAACGACAGTGCGGGAATATTGCCGAGGCCGAAAGGCTCCAAGATCGTTTGAGTGCCAAGATACGGCTGGCCGGATTTCGAACGAAGCATGTCGTTTTCGGCAAGCCAGGGCGTGTACCGCGCAATGTTGATGTTCAGATTGTTTTCGAGCGCGAGAGTGATGGCGTCGTCGAGGCTCAGAAGTAGCTTGCCGTTTTGAATCAGACTGTCAATTCGAGGCGTGTTGGTGAGATCGAGCAGCGCGATCTTCATTTGCCGATACGGCGCGATGATATTCGGGAACGCACGCGGGGCCAGCGAGTAGTCGTGCATAAAGGTCGGGCGGAGATCGCGACCTGATTGCGAAGTCGAGCTCTGCGCGATGCCAGCGTTTGCCGCAATTGGCGGCGGCTGCTGCGCTGGCGCGGGCGCAGGCGATTCCTGTGGAGCTGGAGGGGGCGCCGCCGGCGCAGGATTTTGCTGCTGGTCCTGCGCGGACTGGCCTGAGGCGTAAGCGGGAGCCGTCAGCAAGAAAACGCTGAGAGCCATCGCGAGCCCAGATCGGAGAAATCGGTCTGTCATTGTCCTCGTCCTCTCCCTCGTGCACGCGTTCTCTGCGTGCGATGGTTAGTTAGACTATTAAAACGCCCGAACGCACCTATTTGTTTCAACGCGGCAGCAAGCCGGCAGCCACCCGTATCCAGTTGGTAGTAAGCGAATAAGCGGAGGCCGTGATAGTACGCGTGTTCGGAATCGGACAGTTGCGGTTCACATCCGGACAAGCGGACGCAGGAGTCTAGCACCGCATCACGGCATTGACAACGCGCGCGGCGAGGCCTAGGCTACAGCGCCTGAGCGAGAGGTGCTGGAATGCCCGCACGGCTCGCCAAGAGCCTCTAAAATGACGCGCGAGCAGCTTCTAAGGGTCCTGGAGGAAGTCGGGGCGGTCCGGCAAGGTCACTTTGAGCTTTCGAGCGGCCTGCACAGCGGCACGTATATTCAGTGCGCGGCGGTGCTGCAATACCCCAACCACGCCGAAGAATTGGGCCGCGCGATCGCTGAGAAATTTCGCGAATTGCAGCCCACTTGCGTCGTGTCTCCGGCGCTCGGTGGCGTGATCATCGGCCACGAAGTGGCACGGGCGATGGGCACGCGAGGGATTTTCGTCGAGCGGGACCGCTCGGGGCAGATGGCGCTGCGGAGAGGATTTGAGTTAAAGCCGGGCGAGCGCACGCTGGTCATTGAAGATGTTTGGACCACTGGCGGCTCCACGCGCGAGACGATTGGCGTGGTCGAGCAATCGGGCGGCCTGGTTGTCGCCGCCGGCGCCATTATCGATCGCAGTGGCGGGCGCTTGGAGCTAAACGTTACTGCGCGCGCGCTGCTCGAATTGGATGTGCCGAGTTACGAGCCCGATGATTGTCCCCTGTGCCGGGCGGGCGGCATCGCCATGCGCCCCGGAAGCCGCTTCGCCCGCGCCGGATCCTAGATTCGCCTTCGCTACATCCCCCTGACGCGTCGTGACATAATGTGGTCGCGAATGCGGAATATCAAACTCACAATCGCCTATGACGGCGCCGATTTCCACGGCTGGCAGATTCAGCCCGGCCTCGCGACGATTCAGGGAGCGATTGCTGATGCTGCCGGGAAAATCACTCAGGAGCGGATTTTCGTTCACGGCGCGAGCCGAACAGACGCGGGGGTGCACGCGTTTGGACAAGTCGCGCATTTCAAGACCCGTTCAGGGCTAACGGCCGACGAATTTCGTCGCGCGCTGAACGCGCTTTTGCCCCCGCAGATTCGCATTGTGGTTGCGGAAGAGGTCGGGCCTGATTTTCATTCGCGCTGGCAATCGCTTTCAAAGACCTACCGGTACCGCATTTTTCGCGGCAGCGTGCTTACGCCGTTTGAGCATCGCCGCGCGCTGCATTATCCCTGGCCGCTGGACGAGACGTCGATGAAGCAGGCAGCGCGAATGTTTGAAGGCACCCACGATTTCACGTCGTTTGCAGCGTCGTCAGGCTCTGAAGAAGACGACAAGGATCGCGAAATGACGCGGGAGATTTTTCGCTCGGAGATTTCGAGCCGCGAGTGCGCGCTCGCTGGAGATGATTCCGCCGGCGGAGCTGACGGCGCTTCGTCGTTCAGCGGCCCGGCATCTGGGATTTTATCGGGCAGCGTTCCATCGGCCGGCGCTTCGTCGGGCGAGACGGTCCGCGAGCTGCGCTATGAAATTCACGGAAAATCGTTTTTGAGGTACATGGTCCGGAAGATTGTGGGCACCCTATTGGATGTAGGAAAAGGGAAGATCAAGCCCGAGAACATTCCTGCGGTTTTCGAGGCGCGGGATCCTTCGCGCTCGGGGCCCACCGTACCGCCTGACGGCTTATACCTGGTTTCGCTTGAATATCCCGACCCGACGGCATCGCTCGCGCATGAGCGTCGCCACGCCGCGCGAGAAATCGGCTAGAATCGCGAACCGATGGCTCCTCCGCCACAAGCGACATCAATTCCAATCGGCGCCAGCCCGACAATTCCTGATCGTGCTGATGTAATTCCGTCGATTGATGCGTCTTCTGGAGTGGTCATCGCCGAGATTCCAGTAACGCCGGTGGCGACGATTCCAGAAATTATGGCTCGAGCACGTGCCGCGCAGAACGCGTGGTCGGCGCGGTCGATTGAGTCGCGTTGCGCCGCGCTGCGAAAGTTTCGCGACGCGATTTACGCGCACCGCGAAGCGGTGACGAGCGCCATATCGGCTGAGACAGGGAAACCGCACGTCGAGGCTGTTTTCGCGGAATTGCTGCTGGCGCTGGACTCGACCGATTTTATCGCGCGCCGCGCGCCCACCTGGCTCAAGCCTGAACGCGTTCCGCACCACAACATTGCCGTAAAGGCGAAGACCGCCTGGCTGCAGTATGAGCCGCAAGGAGTGATCGCGGTCATTTCGCCGTGGAACTATCCGTTTTCAATTCCGGTCACGGAAATTGTTCCGGCGCTGGCGGCGGGCAACACTGTAGTGCTGAAGCCGTCGGAGCTGACACCGCAATGCGGAGCGCTGATCGGGAAAATCGCGCTGGCTTCCGGATTGCCCACCGACGTGCTGCAGATCGCGCAAGGCGGCGGAGAACTTGGCGCGTCTATCATTGAAGCCGGTCCCGACAAGGTTTGCTTTACGGGAAGCGTGGCGACGGGGAAGAGAATCGCCGAAGCCTGCGCGCGAGAACTAATTCCCTCGGTACTGGAGCTTGGCGGCAAAGATGCCATGCTCGTTCTCGCAGACGCGGATCTCGATGTCGCGTCGAGCGCTGCCGTTTGGGGCGGATTCACGAATTGCGGGCAGGCATGCCTTTCGGTCGAACGCCTCTACGTCGCCGCGAGCGTAGCCGGGCCGTTCACGCAACTTTGCGTCGAAAAGACGTCCAGGCTGCGCCTGGGCCCGCCGTCGGATCCGGACGCTGAGGTCGGACCCATGATTCGCGTCCGACAAGTTGAAAAGGTGGAAGAACAATTGCGCGATGCAATGGCGAAGGGCGCGCGCGTTCTAGCCGGTGGACATCGCCGGCCGGAACTAGGGCCCGGTTTCTTCGAGCCGACGGTCGTTGCGAACGTCGATCACTCGATGCAGCTGATGCGCGAAGAGACTTTTGGCCCGGTGCTGGCGATTGCGAGCGTGCGCTCCACGGATGAAGCGATTGCGCTCGCGAACGATTCTGAATTCGGATTGAGCGCAAGCGTGTGGACGCGCGACTCCGAGAGC
>DASPVY010000357.1:0-2164 GCA_035622115.1 Candidatus Acidiferrales bacterium | reverse complement strand
GAGGTTGCTTTGGCTTCGCGCTTGAAGCGTTCGAGTGCCAGCGGGTCGTGCGCCACGTCGTCGGGGAGGAATTTCAGCGCAACGGCACGGTCGAGGCGAGTGTCCTCGGCCTTGTAGACCACACCCATCCCGCCGCCGCCGAGCTTTTCCAGGATGCGGTAGTGGGAAATCGTTCGCCCGGAAAGTGGAGAAGAGTCGGGCACTGGCGCGAATGATATGCTTCGCCCAACGGCGAGTCAACGGGAAGCGGGCGCATCACGCGTATCGCGCTCGTGAACGCGCACGCGTGCTAAAATTCTCCGCCAGCCATGCCCCGATTCAAAGATCGGCGTCGCAGGCGTCACCATTTCAAAGTGACCATCACCGCGAAAAGCCCGGCCGCGTACGCGCCGATCAGGCTCATGTCAAGAACACGTCTGTGGAGAATTCGCCTGCCAGCGTAGGCCTGCCAGCCAGCTTATGAGTCCATTTCGCTAGCGCGCGGACCGGGCTTTGGCGTTGCCGCCGGCAGCGGCAGCATGCGCGATGACTTTGCTAGACTCAGGAGCGCCAACTTCAGCTTCGGTCGCTTTCGTTGACGGCGCTAGGCCAAGCTGGTTGCGGATGTCGGATTCAATCTTGGCGCGAATGTCAGGATTATCTTTGAGGAATTGGCGCGCGTTTTCGCGGCCCTGGCCCAGGCGCTCGCCCTTGAAGGAAATCCAGGTGCCGCTTTTCTCCAGCAGGCCGCGCGCGACGCCCAGATCGAGCATATCGCCTTCGCTCGAAATTCCTTCGCCATAAATAATGTCGAATTCGGCTTCGCGGAATGGCGCGGCGACTTTGTTCTTTACGATTTTCGCGCGGGTGCGCGAGCCGACCACGCGATCCCCTTCTTTGATGGATTGAATTCTGCGGATATCGATGCGGATCGAAGAATAGAATTTCAGGGCGCGGCCGCCGGTGGTGGTCTCGGGATTTCCGAAGAGCACGCCGATTTTTTCGCGGATCTGATTAATGAAAATCAGGCTGGTTTTCGATTTCGAGACGATAGCCGTCAGCTTGCGCAGCGCCTGCGACATCAGCCGCGCCTGCAAGCCCATCTGCGGCTCGCCCATTTCGCCTTCAAGTTCAGCCTTGGGAACCAGCGCCGCGACGGAATCCACGACGACGACGTCCACGGCGTTGGTGCGGATCAGCGTCTCGGCGATCTCGAGCGCCTGCTCTCCGTTATCCGGCTGCGACACGAGTAGATTGTCCACGTCCACACCCAGCTTGCGCGCGTAGATGGGATCGAGCGCGTGTTCGGCGTCAATAAACGCAGCCGTGCCTCCGAGTTTCTGCGCCTGGGCGATGATGTGAAGAGTCAGCGTGGTTTTGCCGCCCGATTCCGGGCCGTAGATTTCAATCACGCGACCCCGCGGGATTCCGCCGACGCCCAGCGCCGCGTCGATCGAAATCGAGCCGCTGGGAATGACGCTTACGGGAACCAGGACTTCGCGCGTGCCGAGGCGCATGATCGCGCCCCTGCCATAAGCCTTTTCAATCTGCGCGATCGCCGAATCCAGGAGTTTTGTCTTTTCGTCTGCCATTTTCCACCTCGCACGAATTTGGCCGCCAGCCGGACGGCCTACGAGCTTACCAGAGAGCGAACGGCTCGGCATATTGGACACAATGGGCGCAGGATAGCATAAGGCGAAGAAAAAGCAAAGACTTTTCGCGCCCCCACCGCCGAATTTGGCAGACCAAGACCCCCTCGTTTCCGCGCCGATTCGAATGCATCTGAGCCCAATGGTAGGCTAACCCTCATGAAAACCGTCCTGCTGCTGATTTGCTCGAATACGTTTATGACCATCGCCTGGTACGGACATCTCAGGTACCGCAAGACCCCGTTGATTGCGGCCATCGTCGTGAGCTGGCTGATCGCGTTTTTCGAATACTGCTTTCAGGTGCCGGCGAACCGCATCGGCTACGGCGAGTTCACGGCGTTCCAGCTCAAAATCATCCAGGAAGTTATCACGTTGTGCGTGTTTACTGTGTTCGCGTATTGGTATCTAGGGGAAAACTTAAAGTGGAACTACGGAGTGTCATTTCTGTTCATTGTGGGCGCGGTGGTGTTCGCATTCTGGGGCAAAGTATGACCGGGGAGGCGGGGATGCCATCAGCATCTCCTTTGCAGCGGGAA
>DASPVY010000356.1:0-7766 GCA_035622115.1 Candidatus Acidiferrales bacterium | reverse complement strand
ATACGGGCGCTGGAATTCGCCAAAGTACGTCTTCGGCGAAAGCTACGGCACCACGCGATCCGCCTTGCTGGTTCGGCTGCTCGAAACGGAAGATGAGCTCGATTTCAATGGCGTCATTTTGCTCTCGCAAATATTAAATTTTGACTTCAGCGCGGACGAACCGCAGTTCAATCCCGGCGTCGATTTGCCCTATCAGCTGGCGCTGCCCACGTACGCGGCATCGGCGTGGTATCACCATAAGCTGCCGGACGAACATCCGGAATTGGCGCCGCTGCTGACGGAGGTCGAGCACTTCGCAATGAATGAGTACGCACAGGCGCTCGCGGCCGGCGCCGCACTCTCGACAGATCAGCGGCACGCCATAGCTCAGAAGCTGCATCAGTATACGGGCTTACGCGTGGAATATATCGAGAAAGCCGACCTGCGCATCAACGGCGGGGAATTCGAGAAGATGCTGCAGGACGAGGGCGATATAACGACCGGCCGGCTCGACACCCGTTTTTCCGGGCCGACGTTCGATCCGCTCAGTAAAGAAGCGGAGTACGATCCACAGTCGGCTGCGATCAGTTCGGCTTATGTTTCCGCGTTTAATGATTACGTGCGCAAGGAGCTGAAGTACGGCGAGAACAAAGAATACAAGCCGGACATTGATATTTGGAAAGCGTGGAATTTTCTCCATCAGCCCCCGAACACCCCGCAGCCCTTGCCGCAAGCGACGAACGTCATGCCGGACCTCGCGATCGCCATGAAATACGATCCGGATCTGAAGATTTTGCTCAATGCCGGATACTTCGATCTTGCAACGCCGTTTTATGAAGGCATTTACGAAATGCAGCATCTGCCGATTCCAGCCAAGCTGCAAAGCAATATCGAGTTTCAGTTTTACGAATCGGGGCACATGGTGTATGCGCACCAGGCTTCGCTGAAGGCGCTGCACGATAACGTGGCTGCTTTTATTTCGAAGACGGAGAATTCCAGGGCCAAATAGCTGTCGCGAGCCGTCCTGATTTCCGAAGCTAGCTTCGCTTATCCGTAGTAGCTGGATTCGGCTGGAGCGAAAGCAATATCGCCGCGACGATGGCCAAGCCCACGCCCCACGCCTGAGTAGCCGTGATCCGCTCGTGCAAAAATCCCACCGCGAACGCGGCTGTGACCAACGGAAATGATGAGATTAGGGGCATCACGATGGCGGCTTTGCCTCCAGACTCAAGCGCCGCGAAACTCGTGAGCGCACCCAGTCCGTTCAGCGTGCCGCCCGCCACCGCAAGCCAGAAGATGATTGGCCGGACGTGCCACTGAATGGGCACAGCTACGACCAGCACTGCGGAGATGGCGATCATGGCATAGGCAAACCATAGAAACGACAACTCGCTCGAGATACGACTCGTCGAAAGCTTGTGCGTCACGCCAGTGACGCCCCAGATCACCAGCGCGATCAATGCAAAAAACACCCAGACCGGTAGAGGGATACCCATTGTCCTTTCCTAAGTGCTCAAAAGATAGATTGCAACGAGTGCGGCAGCGACGCCGATCTTTTGCGACATGCCGAGCCTTTCCTTCAACAAAATAACCGCAACGATCACGGTCACCAGGGGACTAAGTCCCGTCACCGGAATGACGATCGAAGCTTTTCCGCCGATGACCAGCGCGTGAAAAAACGCGATGTTGCCTATTCCGCCCAGAATGCCGGTGAGGAACGCCCAAAAGATGCCAACGCGACGTTGCTGCCCGCCGACGGCGATTCTTGGCGAACGCAAGACCGCGAGGGTTAACGGCAGGATTCCCAGCATGAAGAAGACCTGATTCGTGTTTGCGTCGACCCCGGCCGACGCCACTTTCGACACTACTCCCCACGCTCCCCAAATCAGTATGGTGAGCAGAGAAAACGCCAGCCAGGCGGGCATCCCGGCCAGGCGTCGTTGTGGGGCGCTGTTTATCGCGTTTTCCATCGAACGAACAAAGAACGCACGAGCATACCCATCGTGAGCCGGAGAAACAATCGTCATGATGTTGTACTCTAGCCGGGCATTTGCAGTCAGATTTGACCATTTGACTCAACAAGAAGAGAGGAAACACGTGAAAAAGACTCTCAAAACTATGCTGTTGGGAATCGTTGTCACAATTTTTGCTTCAAGCGCGTCCGCCTGGGCTCAACAGCCCTCGGGCCGCGTGATCGTAAAGGCAGGCCGCCTGCTCGACGTGAAGAGCGGCAATTTGCTGTCGAACCAAGCCATCGTCATTGAGGGGGACAAGATTTCGAGCGTCGGTCCGCTCGCGGACGTGAAGACTACCGAGAGCGACGACGTGATTGATCTCTCGAATGCCACAGTTCTCCCCGGACTCATCGATGCGCACACGCACCTGACCTTCAATCCGAATTTCGGTTATGAAACCCTGGGCATTTCAATTCCGCGAGAGGCGCTCATCGGAGCGCACAACGCGCGAGTCACACTGGAAGCCGGCATCACAACTGTGCGCAACGTCGGCGCTCGTGGCTATAGCGACGTGGCGCTGCGCGATGCCATTAATGCGGGTGATGTGCCTGGCCCCCGTATGCTCGTCAGCGGCCCGGCCCTGAGCATTACCGGCGGACACTGCGATAACGATCTTCTCCCTTTCGAATATCACGCAACCAGTGACGGAGCGGCGGACGGAGTTGAAGCCGTTCAGCACAAGACGCGCGAAGTGATCAAGTATGGCGCCGACTTGATAAAAATCTGCGCCACCGGCGGCGTGCTCTCAAAGGGCGACGATCCGAACGCGGCGCAGTTCACGCTGGAAGAAATGAAAGCGATTGTGGCCGACGCTCACCGCCTGGGCCGGAAAGTGGCCGCGCACGCGCATGGCGCCCAAGGTGTGATCTGGGCATCCGAAGCCGGGGTCGATTCCGTCGAGCACGGCCACTTAATGAATGACGAAGCGATCGCCACGCTGAAGAAAAACGGCACATATCTCGTCCCCACGCTTTATCTCATCGATTGGCACCGCGAAAATGCCGCGCGTGCGAACTTGCCTGAGTTCTCCCGGCACAAAATGGATCTGGTTTCGGAAGCGGCCAAGTCCAATATCCGCAAAGCAATCGCCGCGGGCGTGAAGATCGGGATGGGCACCGACGCCGCCGTCTATCCGCACGGGCTGAATGCGCACGAACTTGCGGTCTATGTGAGCCTGGGAATGACGCCGCTTCAGGCAATCCAGACCGCGACGATCAACGACGCCGACCTGCTGGGATGGTCGGACAAGATCGGAACCATCGAGAGCGGCAAATGGGCCGACATTATCGCGGTTGACGGCAATCCGTTGCAGGACGTGACGACGCTGCAGCACGTCAAATTTGTGATGAAAGGCGGCGGCATCGTAAAAAACGAGTACGCGAAATAAGCGGCGTTTGAATGAGGTGTGTCGATGAAGTGCGAAGCTGGCGCGCCCGAGAGGATTTGAACCTCCGACCCCACGCTCCGGAGGCGTGTGCTCTATCCGCTGAGCTACGGGCGCGCAGTATTCGCAGCGATTCTACCACGCTTTGAATGCGCTCGTTTTCCCGCGGCTTTCGCCATCCGTTTCAGCAGCGATCATTCACCCTCCACGATCAGGAAATCGCGACTTGACGCGCGCGACCTTTCCAATTAAACTAACCAGTTAGTTGAAGAATCATTCGGCTCGTTACCCCTTGCGCTTGGTCAAACCGTATCGAGAAGGCCATAAGTCTCCTTCCGCGGGATCGAGAGGCACAATTCGTTGATTTCAGCGCGAGTCGCCGCCTCGCGCAGTTCTGTTGCAGCGAGCCGTGCTGAAAGGAATCTGAAATTCGCGCGTACTAGAAGATGCGGGGCGTCGTAGCCGCAGAGGCGCGGTTCTCGTTCCGGCGCGCGAGTCAAAGGCAGGACGAGACATGAAACGCGGTAGAAGAAAACTCGACAATCCAGCCACGGCGAAGCGCATCCTCGCTGCCGCGGAAAGCCACTTTGCCGCACAAGGCCTTGCGGGCGCACGCACGGATGAAATCGCCGACGCGGCCCATGCCAACAAGGCCATGCTCTACTACTATTTCAAGGACAAGAAGCGCCTTCATCGCGCCGTTCTCGAAAATCTTTTCCGCCAATTGCAGGCGCTTATCGACAAGCTCTCTCGCTCTCAGGCATCGCCGCGCGAAACTCTCGCCAGCTTCGTGAACGACTATTTCGATTTTCTGGCGAGCCACCCGAATTATCCACGGCTTGTGCAGCGGGAAGCGATGGAAGGAAGCGGCGAATTTCAGCGCATCTTCCGCGAATACTTTCAGCCCTTTCAACTGCAACTTGCGCGCGTGATTGACGCCGGGGTAAAGAACGGGGAGTTCCGTCGCGTCGATGCGCACCACGCAGTTTTCTCCCTGATCGGCATGACGAATTTCTATTTCGTCGCTGCCCGGCGCTTCGGCTCGCTATTCGGCGACGATCCACTCTCCCCGCGCGCTCTCGCCGGACGCAAGCGAGCGTTACTGGATCTGCTGATGCACGGACTGCTGCCGTGCGAAACGAGGCCGAGATGACAGGCAAGAAGTTCCTTATTATTTTGAGCGTGGTTTTCACAATTTCGCTGCTCGTTTACTTCCTTACCACGCCGCGGGGCAGCGCCATTCCGCTCATCGGCGTGGTCGACGGCACCGACGTCATCGTCAGTCCGCAGATTGCCGGGCGAATGATCAAGCTCAATGTTGACGAAGGTTCGGAGGTCAAGAAAGGTGATCTGCTCGCCGAACTGGATCCCTCGGAGCTGCAGGCCGCGCTTGCTCAAGACGTCGCGAACATCGCGAACCTCGAAGCGAAGGTGAAGCAGTCCCAGCAGACGCTGACGTGGACCGACGAGCAGACCGACGCTGCACTGAAACAAGCGGAAGCCAATGTCACAACTGCGCGAGCCCAGCTCGAAGAGGCCATCGCGACACTCGATCTCGATGAGATCAATCACAAGCGCGTCACCGCACTCTACGACGCGCAGGTAGATTCGGCGCAAGACCGCGACACCGCCGTTCAGACCGTAAAGGCTGCGCGCGCCAACGTGCAGTCGCTCCAGGACCAAATCAAGGCCCAGCAGGCGGCGCTGGCCGTCGCGCAGGCCAATCGAAAGCAGGTCGCGGTGCAGGAAGCCGACCTCGCATCGACTCGGGCACAGTTGCAGCAGGCCTATGCGATGCGCGATCAGGCGAATACCCAGCTTGGCTACACGAAAATTTATGCGCCGCTCGACGGCATCGTATCCGTGCGCGCCGCCAGGCAGGGAGAAGTTCTCGCCGTTGGCTCACCCATCGTGGTCATCGTGGACGTGGATCATCTCTGGGTGCGTGCCGACGTTGAGGAGAGCTACATCGATTCCGTGCATTTCGGAGACAAGATGAAGGTGCGACTGCCCTCGGGTGACACGATTGACGGCACCGTTTTCTTCAAAGGTGTTGAAAGTGATTTTGCCACGCAGCGCGACGTCAGCAGGACCAAACGCGATATCAAGACCTTCGCCATCAAGGTATCGGTGCCGAATACAAGCCGGCGGCTCTTCACCGGCATGACCGCGACCGTTCTTCTTCAGGCGCCGGAGAAGAAGAGCTGGTTTGCCCGGCTCTAGGCCGCAGTGTTTTCGAGACGCATGCAAACAATTTCAGGATCGAAGTAATGGCCGATAAGCAAAAAAATCCGGGAGCTGCAAATTCGTCGAGCGGAGCGATTGAGGTAAATCGCCTCACAAAACGGTTTGGCGATCTGGTCGCCGTCAACGACGTCAGCTTTAACGTTCAGGATCGGGAGATTTTCGGCCTTCTCGGCCCTAACGGAGCCGGCAAAACCACTCTGATCCGGATGATGACGACTTTGACGCCGCCAACTTCTGGAACGGCCATCATTGGCGGGCATGACATCGTGAAGGATCCGGACGGCGTACGGCACACGCTTGGCGTGATTCCGCAAGCGATGACTTCGGATCCTGAACTCACTGCGGCGGAAAATTTGGCGCTGCACGCAAAGCTCTATGGCGTGCCGGCCGCCACGCGCAATGCGCTGATCGCGCAGCTTCTGGAATCGGTTGATCTCCTGAAATTTCGTGACGCCTTCGTGGGCACTTTTTCGGGCGGCATGCGCCGCCGGCTCGAAATCGCGCGCGGACTCGTTCACTCTCCCAAGATCCTCTTCCTTGACGAGCCAACCACCGGACTCGATCCCGTTTCGCGGTCGAATGTTTGGGAGATGATTCGCAAGCTGCGCGCCGGCTCCGATCTCACGATTCTTCTGACAACGCACTACATGGACGAAGCCGACAAGCTCTGTGATCGTATTGCCATCGTGGACCACGGAATACTCTCCGCCCTCGACACTCCGGCGAAATTAAAAGACAGCGTGCCAGGTAACGATGTCGTCGAAGCGGAATTTGACGGCGCTCCGCCGGATTGGCTCGATCAGCTGCGGTCGGTCGCTCATGCCGTGAGCGTCACCGAACGCGACGGCGTCACGCATATCGCATCGCTCGATGGTCCAGCGACGGTTGCGGCCGTGATGGACCTCGCGCGAGCGAAGCGCGTCACCGTGCATCGAGTGACCGTTCAAAGCACGACTCTTGACGACGTCTTCTTGCATTTCACGGGGAAGGAATTGCGGGATGCGACGGCGAAGGGGCCTCGCATGGATGTGGGACATCTTTACAATCGCTGAACTTTCTCGAAAACGGACGAAACGGCCACCAGGATGAAACTCTTTCGCATGTCGGCGCTGATCGAGCGGGATATGAGGAAATTTCTGCGAAGCCCGGCGCAGCTAATGGCTTCCATGGTCTTTCCGCTCATCCAGCTCGTTGTGCTGGGATATGCGTTCGGCGGGCACATCAAGGGCGTAACGATCGCCGTCGTCGATCAAGATCACACCGTCGAATCGCGTCAAGTGCGCGAAATGTTTGATGGAATCGCCATCGGACCGGAGACATTTAAAGTTCGAAATTATAATTCGCTTCCGCAGGCGCTCGATGATCTGAAAGCTGGCTTCGTTCGCGGAGTGGTTTCCATCCCGTCGGATTTTTCACGGCGCGTCTATCACGCCGACCGTCCTCGGATTGCTTTCGCCGAAGACAATACCGACCAATTCATCTCGAGCGAGTTGCTGCAGCGGGTTCAGCAAACGGTCGACCAGATGAATGCTCCCACGGTGACCACCGGCCTGCCGAACAAGGTGGAGCTCGATACGGTTGAAATGTATCCGTACATTGACTACATCAAATACCTGTTGGCCGGGTCGGTCGCTCTTTCCATCTTCGTCATCGCCATGATCGGCGGCGGAATCACTTTCATCGACGACAAGGCTCGGGGCTTGCACGAAGGTTACTTACTCACGCCGATCGCCAAAAGCGAACTCGTCCTCGGGCTCATCGGCGCCGGAACAGTGAAAGGCATGATGGCAGGCACGACGCTGGCAATCACCGGCGCGCTGATTGCCGGAGTCACCGGGATGTGGAATCCGCTCGAGTTGCTTTACATGGAACTCGTGATCTTTGTCGCGGCCGGCGCGATGATCAGCATGATGTTTCTCTTCATGGTCCGCGTGAGCGATCCGCTGGTCCCACGCGCGATTTTTGGAGTTTTGAACACGCTTCTCTTTTTCCCGTCGGGGGCGGTCTATCCGGTGGCTGCTTTTCCGCCGTGGCTGCGCTGGATTTCAGTGATCGATCCATTCACGTACACGGTCCACGCTCTTCGCAACATCACGCTGAAAGGCACGGGCATTGAAGGAATTTATGCGGACGTGTTAGCG
>DASPVY010000355.1:0-4744 GCA_035622115.1 Candidatus Acidiferrales bacterium | reverse complement strand
GATGGCGATGCCCCACTTGCACGCAAAATTCCACAGGCCATTGCCCAGATGGAAGGACGCGGCGAGGATGCCGATCGCGTAAAACGCAACGGCCCACGGACTGGCCATATCTGCAACCACACCTTCGTATGTCGTCCGGCCATGCGTCAAAAAGCGCTCGGTCCAAACGTGCCAGCCGATATAGAAAAACAAGATGATGCCGGTCCAGCGCTGAAGGACGTACATCCAATTTGACATCCAGGGATGGCCGATCGCATTCGACTTGCCTTTCCACCAGATGTAGAAACCGTAAAATGCGTGGAAAAGAATCGGAATCCAAATGCCAATCAGCTCAACGGGAATGCGCCACGGAATCGTCTCGAGGCCGCTGGCGGCGTTGTTGTACTTCTCCGGGCTGACGAGCGCGTAGCTATTTTCGAAAAAATGCTCCAGAAGAAAAACGCCGATGGGAATAACGCCGCTGAGTGAATGAAGCTTATCGAGGATGTAGCTCTGTTTGGAAACCGCAACGGCGGCTGGAGTAGCCACTCCGAACGTTCCTCTCCGATTCCGGCGCGATCGATTCGCGCGCCGAAGTTCGCGACTCAATCAAAGTGATCGACAAATCCAGTATAGGCAGCCCGCGAATGCTTTTCAAGGCCGCCAACGGGCAGGTAGTGGCCGGATTTGGTTTTTGGCGTTGGATTCTGGCTGGAAAATCCGGCCACTACCAACGGGCACGAGACGGCCAAATTGCCCGCTGTGTTAGACTCGCGCCGAAGCGCGTGACTCGAAACTTGCGAGTGAAGAGCAAAGCGAGGATTCGAATTGACTGAGACTGGACGCATGGCGTTCGTGAAGTGGGCGGTGATCGCAGCGCTGCTGTGGTTTGCGCCGGTTGCAGGCGCACAGCAAGACGCACCGGCCGGTGCCAAATCTCAGGCGACGCAGCAGGCGCAAGCGTCGAATTCGTTCCAAGCCGCCAAGCCTGCTGTGCCGCGGACCGCAACGATCACCCTTCTCGGCACTACGGACTCCCACGGCCATCTCGCAGCGTGGGATTACTACGCCGACAAAGCTGTTCCTGCGGGCATGACGAGAATTGCCACGCTCGTGAAGCAACAGCGTGCCACGGCGCCGCACGCGCTGCTTCTCGATTGTGGCGACACCACGGAAGGCACGCCGCTCGCGTATTACTTTGCAAAGAAGGATGCCGAGAAGCCCAACCCGGAGATCGCCGTCTTCAACGCGATGCAATACGATGCTATGGCCGTCGGAAACCACGAATTCAATTTCGGATTGGATTCGATGTGGAAAGCCAAGCGCGAATCCCATTTTCCGTGGCTGGCCGCGAATCTTCGGCAAGTATACACGGCGGGAGTCGCATACTTTCCGCCGTACGTGATTAAGAACGTGAGCGGCGTGCGCGTCGGAATTATAGGATTTGTGACGCCCGGCGTGCCGCGCTGGGAAATTCCGGAACACTATCGCGGCTACGTTTTTGAGCCGATCGTGGATTCGGCGAAGAAAGTCGTGCCGCTGGTGAGGAGCAAAGCGGACTTGGTCGTCGTGATCATGCATTCGGGACTTGACCGCGATCCGAAGACCGGCGAAATCCATGAGAGCGAAGATTCGAGGGGTGAAAATGCGGCCTGGGAGCTGGCCGAACAGGTTCCGGGCATTGATGTGATTTTTTACGGTCACACGCACCAGGAAATGCCGGAGCTGGTCGTCAACGGTGTTTTGCTGACGCAGCCGAAGAATTGGGGCGGCTCGCTCGCGCGCGCCGACGTCAAGATGGAACGCGACGCTGCGGGCGCGTGGAAGATTGATTCGAAACACTCGAAGACTATTCCGGCCACGGATGCGGTGGCAGAAGATCCCCAAATCGCGGGAATTGTCGCGCCGTATCATGAAACCACGGAGAAATATCTGAACACCCCGATTGCGACTTCGCAAAAAGCCATGGATGGATCGACCGCGCGCTATATGGACGACCCCCTCGTAGATTTGATCCATAAAACGCAGCTAGAAGCTGGGCACGCCGATGTTTCCATGGCCACGATGTTTGTCCCCGGCGTGAAAATTCCAGCCGGGCCGGTGACCGTCCGCGAAGCAGCCGCGCTCTACGTTTACGACAACACGCTCTACACGGTGCAGATGACCGGCGCGCAGTTGAAGGAAGCGCTCGAACACGCGGCAAGCTTCTATTCCGGCTGGCCGCTGCAGGCGGGAGAAAAAGAAAAATTGCCGGGCTACAATTCGGACTCGGCCGAGGGCGTTTCGTACGTTATCGATTTGACGAAGCCCGTCGGCGAACGCATCCAGGCGCTCACCTACAAGGGTGCGCCGCTCGATCCCGCCGAACAGCTCCGCGTGGCGATCAATAACTACCGCTATACGGGCGGAGGCGGATACACGGTCTATCGAGATCTGCCGATCGCGGAGCGTTCGAGCGACGAAATTCGAGATTTGCTGATCGACTATCTCACACGCGCGAAAACGATTTCCTCGGACGTCGCCGCAAACTGGCGTATCGAGCCGCGCGAGGCTCTCGACGCGATTCTCCAGGCCGCCAAGGAAGAAAGTGCCAAGGAAAATACGCGCTGAAGCGTGTGCGCGAAAAGACAGCACTTAACTTTCCGAAAACGCTCAATTTACGTTGACACTCCTGCACCTTCTTGCTAATTTTCGTCACGGAAAAATTTTTTCGGCTCGCACGAACGGAGGAGCCTCAGCCCGGCACGACACATGGCATTCGTCGCGAAGAGGATTTTTCTCACAAAAGGAGTCGGAAAACATCGCGAGAGGCTCTCGAGCTTCGAACTCGCGCTGCGAAATGCGGGCATTGCCGCGTGCAATATCGTGCGCGTGTCCTCGATTTTTCCGCCCCACTGCAAACTGATCTCGCGCAGCGAAGGACTCAAGCATCTGAAGCCGGGGCAAGTGGCCTTCTGCGTCATCAGCGAGAATCAAACACGTGAGCCGCACCGGCTGATCGCCGCGGGCGTCGGGCTCGCGCTTCCCGGCGACAAATCCATGTTCGGATATCTTTCTGAACACCACTCCTTCGGCGAAACGGAAGAAGTTGCGGGCGAGTATTGCGAAGAACTCGCGGCCGAGATGCTGGCGACGACGCTGAACGTTGAATTCGATCCCGATCTGTCGTGGGATGAAAAAAAAGAAGTTTATCGAATCTCAAATAAGATCGTTCGCACCATGAATATCACGCAGTCCGCGGTCGGCGATAAGCGCGGGCTGTGGACCACTGTTCTCTCCGCTGCCATCTTGATTGGCGAAGACGACTAGTTCCGGAAACCCCTCCAAGCTCTCAGCCCGAGCGATTCTCAGTTGGCGCACCTGAAACGTGGCACCGTGTGCATGAAACCTGGCGATGTCGTTTGTGCCGGGCAACAGATCGGTCGAGTCGGAAACTCGGGAAACTCGACGCTTCCGCACCTGCATATCCACGCGAAGCGCGGTGGAAATCCTGCGAATATGCTCGATGGCCGAGGCGTGCCGATGAAATTCGAGGGACGCTGGCTCGCGCGCAATAGCGCCGTGCGCGTGCGCGGCGCTAACGCCTCTTCTTCTTGAAGTAGCCGAGACGCTCGAAGAGCGAGGCAGCTACCAACGGCAGCGCGACCGTCGCGTCATCGAAGACTTCCGCCAAGCGCCCGCCTTCTTCCGGCGGCACGAACTTTCCCCAGGAAACCGCTTCGGTGTACGTGCTGCCCGAAAGCCCGCCCCAGTGCACGGGCTCGGGACAAATCCGCACGCCGTAGCTATAGCGCTTGAGCGGAAGTTTCTCGTAGCCGCGTCGCGCGAGAAGTTCTGCGAAGACGCCGAATTGCTGCGCCCAGTTCCGCGGAACTCCTCCGCCAATCGTGAAGATGCCCATTTTTTTTGTCGGGAGCATGATGTTCGCGAAATGTTCGAAATCTTCGAACGGATCGAAGCGCAATACGGGAAGGCCGCGGCGAATGCGCTGACGCTTGTGAAGAACGAAGTCGATCCCGAGTTCCGAATCGCTGAATGCCGGAACGAACACAGGAACATTATGCGCCGCAGCGGATTTCAGAATTCCCCGTCCCGGAGAGTTCTTGAGCAAATACTCTCCGATGCGGCGATGCAGCTTCCAACTACAAACGGACTCGTCCGGATCCCAATCCCAAAGAACTTTTTCAACCACTTCCTCGACGTGATCGAGATTCGTTTCAGGTTCCAGTGAATCGTACACCCGGTTGTAGCCCGCATGGAAAAGCTGGCGATCGTCCATTTTTGGATCGTAACGAAAATGAGAAAGCCCGGTGGCCTCGACGAGACCGTGGGCCATCAGCGCGCCGGTTGAAACGATCGCGCGGACGATGCCCGATTCCATCAGATCGCAGAAGATGAGGCCCATCTTGGCCACGGTCATTGCGCCCGCCAGCGTCATAACCACAAAACAATCTTTGTCGCGCGCCATTTCTTCGAGCACGTCCACTGCATCTCCAACTTGGCGGCCGGTAAAGGCAGTCTTTCCCATCGCGCGGACGAGATCATCGATCGAGTGAACCTTCGAGAGATCCAGAGGATAAATGGGCGCGAGGTGATCCTTGATCGGATCGTGGAGGATCCTTCCGGTCACACCCTTTTTCTTTGCCATTCGTGGCCCCCGCAGGTAATGTAGTCGAACGCGAGCGATTCGTGATTCCGCGCGGTGGTGCGAGCACCATTGATATTACAAACGAAGAAAATAGAAAACAGGAAAGTAGCGGAAGCG
>DASPVY010000354.1:0-3420 GCA_035622115.1 Candidatus Acidiferrales bacterium | reverse complement strand
CGCTTCCACGCCCGGCAATTTCCGCCCTGCTAGAAACTCCAGTGAAGCCCCGCCGCCGGTCGAAATATGGGAAATCTTGTCCGCGACGCCGGCTTCCTCGACCGCGGCAATCGAGTCGCCGCCGCCGACAATGGTCGTCGCACCCTTCCCGGTGGCTTCCGCCACCGCGCGAGCAATCGCCAGCGTGCCCGCGGCAAATAGTGGGCGCTCGAACATTCCGAGCGGCCCGTTCCAAACCACCGTGCGCGCATTCGCGAGCTCTTGGCGAAACTCCTCAATCGTTTTTGGCCCGATGTCCAAGCCCATGCAATCCGCAGGCGTGTCCGTAATGTCGGTTGTATGGGTCTCGGTCGCTGACGGCGACGTCGCGACCACATGATCCACCGGCAGGCGCAAGCGAAAATTCCAAGCCCTCGCCTGCGTGAGCAGCTCGCGCGCGAGATCGAGCTTGTCGTCCTCGACCAGTGAGTTGCCCACCGGAAGGCCCCGCGATTTCAAGAACGTGTACGCCATCGCGCCGCCGATGAGCATCCCGTCCGCGACGCGCATCAGATTCTGAACGACTTCGATCTTGTCGGAAACTTTCGCGCCGCCAAGGATCGCCACGAATGGCTTCTCGGGATTCGTCACCGCCTTGCCGAGATAGGCGAGCTCCTTTTCCATCAGCAAGCCCGTCGCAGCCTGCTTCACAAATTTCGTGATGCCCACAACGGAGGCGTGCGCGCGGTGCGCCGATCCGAAGGCATCGCATACGAAAAGCTGGTCGCAGAGCGCGGCGAGCCGTTTCGAGAAATTTTCGTCGTTGGCTTCTTCCTCCGGATGGTAGCGGACATTTTCGAGAAGCAGAATCGTGCCTTCACGCAGGCTGCGGCTTTTCGATTCCGCTTCCGCACCGATGCAATCCGGCGCGAAATCCACATTGCCTCCGATTAATTCGCTCAAACGAGCCGCCACCGGCTTCAGTGAGTATTTCGGGTCCGGTTTCCCTTTCGGCCGGCCAAGGTGAGAAGCAAGTATCAGCCGCGCACCGCGCTCGATCGCATAACGAAGCGTCGGCAGCGTTTCCCGAATGCGGGTGTCCTCGGCAACTTTGCCGTTATCGAGCGGCACGTTGAAATCCACCCGGATGAAGACGCGCTTCCCGCGCATTTCGAGATCGCGAATCGAAAGTTTATTCATCGGAGTGTCGGCGACATCACGGATATGAATGCCCGGCGCCTCTAGAGGCGCTGCGCCAGGAATTTAATCAAATCGCGGCAGCGGCAGGAATAGCCCCATTCGTTGTCGTACCAGGACAGCACTTGCACGCAGTTGGTACCCACGACGCGCGTGTAGCCCGCATCGACAGTCGAAGAATTCGGATTCCCCTTAAAGTCCGCGGAGACGAGCTCTTCTTCCGTGTACCCCAAAATACCCTTCATCGGCCCATCCGCCGCGCGCTTCAGCGCCGAGTTCACCGCTTCCACGGTTGCCGGCCGTTCGGTAATCACGGTCAAATCCACCACGCTGACGTTCGGCGTAGGCACGCGCATTGCGTAGCCGTCGAGCTTGCCCTTCAGCTCGGGAATTACGAGCTGCAAGGCCTTCGCGGCTCCCGTCGAAGTCGGAATCATGGAAAGCGCGGCCGCGCGCGCGCGACGCAGGTCTTTGTGCGGAAGATCGAGCAGTTTCTGATCATTTGTATACGAGTGAATCGTGGTCATGGTGCCGATTGTGATTCCGAAGGTGTCTTGCAAAACCTTGGCCACCGGCGCGAGACAATTCGTCGTGCACGACGCGTTCGAGATGACGTTGTGTTTCGTCTTGTCGTACGCCTTCTCGTTTACCCCCAGCACAACCGTGAAATCCGGATCTGTCGCCGGCGCCGTGATGATCACTTTTTTCACCGGCCCCCTCAGGTGCTTCCGCGCGTCCGCGCCCGAAGTAAATAGGCCCGTCGACTCGACGACGATCTCCGCGCCCACAGACGGCCAGTCGATTTCAGCCGGGTCCTTCACTTTGAAAACGCGAAATGACTTTCCATCCACCGAGATGGAATTGTCGCCGTGCGTCACATGATTCGTCAGATTGCCCAGGATCGAATCGTATTTGAGCAAATGCGCGAGCGTCTTGGGGTCCGTTATGTCGTTCACCGCCACGATTTCTATGGCTGGATCGCCCAGCGCCGCTCGAAAAATATTGCGACCGATTCGGCCGAAACCATTTATGCCGACTTTGACTGCCATGCGTCCTCCGGATTGGCTGATTGTGGAGCCCGAAACTGCGGGTTTCGCGTGAGACGAACCGAACGACGATGCTAGGGTGCCAGCGAGAAAAAGTCAACGAAAGGGAGACGTTCGAATGAAAATTGGTGTTTCGATGTGAACCAGGCTGTCAGTTAAATTCGCGGACCTTGGTGACTTTGTCTCCGATGAAGGTCACGAAAATTGTTTTCGATGGCGGATTTCCGTAAATCCAATCCTCGGTTTCGTCTCCGTTCTCGTTCTTCTCGCGGACTTTATGATCCGGACGGCCGAGGGCGGCGATTACCATGTCGTGATCCATTCCCACAACGGCACGGTTGTCCTGAATCGCCTTTTTGATCTCCGGAGGCAGCGTATCGATCCAATTCACAGCCGCTGATTTTTCTTTCTCAAAGTCCAGGAAGTTGGAGAGGTCGCGCTTCAGATCGTCGGGACTCATGTCGGGAAGCGGCTTGCGATAATCAAGAATCAGCGTCGCGCCGGCGCGCTGTTCCGCGCCAGTGGTTGTGGTGGTCGTCCCGACGGGCATGCCTGGCCCGCCGCCCACGCCGACTTGAAGGTGGTCGCGAAGATGGAAATGGTGCGCGGATCCGCCGTTCAAATCGATGGCAATTTCCCGCTCGCGGAATTCGACCCGCGTAATTTGCACGGTGTCGCCCGGATTCACAGCGATTCCGGTGTTCGCCAGCGCGTACTTCAGCGCTTTGTCGTCAACCGGCTTGCCCACGACGACTCGAAATCCTTTGCGCGCTCCCGGAATCGGCTTGTCGGCGCGCGCGAATTCGCCCGAAATGTAGCGAACGATTTCAAGCCGCGAAGTCTGCTTCAGGGGCACCTGCTTGCCGCTAGCCGCCGTTTGAGTCACGGAAATGAATTCGCCCGGAGGGCTCGGCGGAAAATTGTCGGGAGGGAGCGATCCCGGAGTCATCGGCAGCAGCGGAGACGGCCGGATATCATAGGTCTTCGGCGTGTCCGGCCCTGCAAGGAGAATGGTCAAAATAGCGAGATAAGCCCAGCGATACATTGCCGTCGGCCTTTATTTTATGCCAGTCCGAATCGCAACGGAAGTCCAGCGGCGGGAAATCCAGAAGCGCGCCCGACGACCGCCGTCCTGGGCGGCTCTGGGCTCAGCGCGCGACGGCGTGGGCCTTCGCCTCGGACTTTTTTTCTGCCTCGA
>DASPVY010000353.1:0-7151 GCA_035622115.1 Candidatus Acidiferrales bacterium | reverse complement strand
TCGGGCGTCGGGAGCTGCGGAGGCGGCGTGGTGTCCTCGGCAGGCGTCTGATTCTTGTTTTTCTTTTGGCTCTGCGCGCGGAGCGTCGCCGGCGCGGCCAAAAAACAAAAGACCAGCACGACGATCCAGAATTCGCGCGTTGTTCCGTAGCAATTTTTCATGCTCTTTGATCTCCCCTGACCGGAGGCGAGGATAGCACGATTTGATTTGCGACGAAGGCGGGACGGCGCCGATTGCCTACAATAAATCAGGCGCGCCAGGTCCAAATTGTGTGGCGATTAGAGATCCCTAGGCCCTTGAAATTCAATTGAATACGATTTTTTCGCTCGAAACTTTGTGGCGATTAGAAAAAGTGACTCCAGCCGTCAGCCAATGTCGCGGGCCACGCGAAATCCGTAGTCGGCGTACTGGAATTCGGGAGGAATGCTGGAGCGCGCGGCGCAGCGCGAGACTTTCGTGTAATGCCGCCACGATCCGCCCCGCGAGGCGCGGCGTTTGCCTTCGGCGGGCCCTTGAGGATTTCGCTCCACGGCGGCGGCGTAGTAATCCGCCGCGTACCAGTCCGAGCACCACTCGTGGACGTTCGCGCCGATATCGAAGAGCCCGTATGCATTCGGCGCGTCCTGCCCAACGGCTTCCGGCCTATTCTTCCAGCGCAGGGAATAATTCGGCAACGACTCCGGCGGTTCATCGCCCCAGGGATACAGTTTACTCTCGACTCCCCCGCGCGCGGCGCGTTCCCATTCGGCCTCCGTCGGGAGACGATAACGCCGCTGCGCTTCGCGGGACAGCCAATCGCAAAATGCGACCGCATCGAACCAGCTCGGCGCGACGACTGGCTGGTCCGCGAGATTGAAATTTGCGTCGTCCCAGTGGAGTGGTTTGCGATGGCCTGTCGCGGCGAGGAAGCGCGCGTACTCGCCGTTGGTCACCTGATAGGCGCCGAGCTCAAGCGCATCAATCCAGACGCGAAGTATCGGACGCTCGTTGTCCTGGCCGGCCTCGCTGCCCATCAGAAACCAGCCCTCGGGAATGCGCACCATCCGTGGCTGGTAAGTTTCAGCGGCAGCGGCAGGAGAGTCCGCGCCATGGATTGGTGTCGCCATGTGAAATCTATTTTTTCGACGCGCCGCAGCGACGGGCGCTTGCCGCCAATGTTTTTACTCGGCCTACTTCTCGGCCGTTGAGCCCGCCGGCATCTTCGACTGGCTAATCAAATTGACGAACAGGCGGTACGCACCCGGGACTCCTGCGGGCAACTCGCGGAAGAAGGACAGCCCCGTGTAGATGTAAGTTCCTTTTCCCAAATGTACGTCGACCAGGGCGCCGTTCTCTTCGCCCTCGCCCGGATCGGTCAGGCCGAGGACGGGCTGATATTTCAAATCGAATGCGCCCCAGTAGTAGAGCCCGCGCTCCTGCACCCATCCTTTGAAGTCATCCTGAGTAATCTTGTTGGGAAAATTGAGAAGCGAGCTTCGCGGCGCCAGAAAATTTACCGGCGAATTCGCATCGGTGGTCCGCGCCGTGGTATCCGGCATTTTCGCCGGATAGGGTGCGGGCAAATATTTGTTCCAGGCAAAGTCGCGCTGGTATTGAACGACCAGCGTGCCGCCTTGCCGGACGTAGTCGAGCAGCCGCGCATTCGAACGCGGCAAATCGTGGCGCAATTCGTAGGCGCGGATGCCGACGACAATCGCGTCATAGCGGCTCAAATCGCCGAATGCCAACTCCACTTCATCGAGCAGATGGAGATCGATGCCCAGCTGGCGGAGCGATTCGGGAATCATGTCGTTCTCCGCGGCGATGTAACCGATGCGGAGACTTGGCGGCACCGTCAAATCGAGCACGTGGACTTTGGCTTCGGGCGGCTCGCTCCAGGAACGCGTAGGGAGCGAAGGCAGCGGCTCGAGTGAGACGCTGAACAAGTCGTCGCCCATTTTTCCGAACGCGCGAAGGGAATACGCGCCGGGGGCCGGCTTGGCAGGCGGCGTAACGCTGAATCGGACGAGTTGGTCGCCGGGCTCGGAAAAATCGAGCGGCGCGACGCGCGCGACATTCCAGCCCGGCGGCGCTTGCAGAAAAAGATCCACTTTGGCCGCCGAGGTCGCGTGATACCGGACACGCGCCAGCAACTCGATGGGCTGGCCATCGCGAGATTCCGGCTGCATGACCTGCCGCGGCTCAAGCGTGATCGTGACTGCGGGAACCAGCTCGAGCGGAAATGTGTCTATGCTCGTGGAGGTCGGGCGAATCGAAACTACCGGCTGCTCGGCTGAGAAAGAGTAGCCATTGATCGTGGCTTGCGCACGAGCCACGACGAGCGGCGCCGGAAACGGAAGAATGTAATTGAGCTTCGACTTGGGCGCCGTTGCGTGCGGGGGTATCGAAACCTTGAACGAAGCCGAATCGTGAGCGTCTTCGCCCTCGGGAATCGCCGTGTCGTTCACGGTCCATCCTTGCGGCACATCCAGCGTTGTGTTCGATACGTTGACTCCAACGTCCTGGCGCAGCGACCAGTACGTGTCCACCTTGAAATTCTCGCCGGCCACCAATTCATCGCGATCGGCGCGAGCTTCAATGTGCAGCGCGGCAGAATACGCCAATGCCCGGTCAATTCGCTCGCGGACACGCGCGAGTTCCCAGCTCAAATCGGCTGTATCCTCCGCCGCTCCTCCGTGCGAGGGAGACTTCACCGCTTCCTGTACGCCAGCAAGGTCCTTTCCCGCCGTCGCCAGGTATTTCTCCGCCATCGCCCAATCCAGATGCAGGGCAGCCTCCTCGGCGCCGGAAAGCGATTCGTCCACCTTCGCGAGACTTTGGGCGGCAGCGGAGTCCGCTTTCGCAAGAGAAATCAGATTCTGCGCCAGTACGCTCGGTCCCACTCGTTGATTTCCCGCTTTCGAATCAGCCGCCACCAGATAAAGCGGCCGCCGAAAGAATGGTGAGTTGAAAAACATGGTCACGCCCTGCGAGCGGTGGAAGACGAGACTCTCGCGGCCGAAGTCGTTGTAGCTTTTTCCCCAGAGCGCGGAGATTTGTTCTGAAGGTACGCGGAATCCGGTTTCCTGCGTGGTGCGGCGCATCTCCAGAATCATGGATACCTTCCAAGGCGTCAGCCCTTCGCCCACCTGATCTGGATAGGCGCTCGGGTCTGCAGCGGCTACCACGGCGCGCGGCGTCAAGATTCCGCTGGCCTGATGCTGGCCATGGCCGGTGTGCACGCTGCCCCATCCGTTGATCACGATGTTTGGCCGGAACATGCGGATGACGCGGACCATATCCTCGAGCGGCATATCGCCCCAGATTTTCATGGTTTGCTCAGCGCTCTTCGAGTACCCCGTGTCCAGCGACCGGGTGAAAAACTGCTCGACTCCGTTGTTATTGCTCGCCGCGAGAAGTTCCGAGGTGCGCAGAATGCCCAGACGCTCGCCCTGCTCGGGCCCGATGGCATTCTGGCCGCCCTGGCCGCGCGTGAGCGTGAGCAGCGCGACATCGGCATGCAGGCCGTGCGAAAGATAGCTGAGCAGGCCGGAAGCTTCGTCGTCGGGATGCGCGGTGATGAAGAGAATGCGGGTGACCACGCGCGCTTTGTCGATGGACTCGACGGTTTCGGGCAGCGCTTGGGCGCGCGCCGGCGCGGCCGCGCAGAGCGATAGCGCGAGTGCTGCGCCAAATTTGAAAAGCGTTGACGCCCGCAAACCGATTTTCCTCACGCAGCGCCCTCCTCGAACGGCCATTGCTTCAATAATTTCGCGCGCGATAAATAAATCAGCGACCCGAGCGCCGCGAAAGCTGCCGCCGCGGCCATCAATCGCCTTCCGGTGGAAACGAAGATGGCCATCCAGCCCAGAATGGCGATCACGACGGGGACCGGGTAGAACCACATTTTAAAGGGGAACCTATCGCGCGGCCAGCGCCGCCGCAAGAGTATCAGCCCCGCCGATTGGCCGATGAATTGGATGAGGCAGCGCATCGCCAGGATGGCGCTGATTACGAAGCTCAACCGGAACAGCAAACTGAAGACAAACGCCGCGGCGCCCAGCGCCACCAGCGATACGTGCGGAAAACGCTTGACCGGATGCACCCGCGCGAAAATTGAGAAAAAGTTGCCGTCCAGCGCGGCGGCATAAGGCAGGCGCGAATAGCCGAGAGTTGCCGAAAAGAGCGACCCGAAGGCAATGAAGAGAATCAGGCCAGTGGCCAGCGCTGCCCAGTTGGCGCCGTAGGTGCGTTCGACGAAAGTGCTGACGATGAAAGACGAATTCTGCGCTTGCCGCCACGGCACCACGCCCAGGATGCTCGTCTGCATGGCGAGATACAATGCGGCAATTCCGATAATCGAGATAAAGATCGCGCGCGGAACGTTCTTCTCCGGTTGGCGCACTTCGCCTCCAAATGAGCCCACGTTGTAATAACCAAGATAGGAATACATCGTTTGCACGCTGGCCTGGCCGAGTCCGGCGAAGAAGATCCACGAAAAATTCCACGCGCCCGGCGGGAGTGCGAACGCTCGATGCGCATCGAAGTGCGTCAATCCGCCCCAAATCAGCCAGGCCATCGTTCCGACCACGCCCACCCAGATGGCCATCGAGATTTTGCCGATGGCCCCAATCCGGCGATAGAGCAAGATCACCACAAGAATGACGACTGCCCCGGCGACTGCCTTCTGTTCGAATCTCCCGAGCGGATGCAGATACGTGAAATACTGCGCAAAACCGATTGACGCCGACGCCATCACCAGGGGCGCCTGAATCATCGTCTGCCAGATCAGCAGAAACGACATGAAACGTCCCCAGCGCCCGGGGCCGTACGCTTCGCGCAAATACACGTAGCTCCCGCCCGCGTGCGGCATCGCCGCGCCGAGTTCCGCCCATACGCAACCGTCGAACAGCGCAAGCAGCGCGCCGGCGATCCACGCGAGCAAGCACTGCGGTCCCGGCATCGCGCGGATCACGAACGGGATGACGATGAACGGACCGATGCCCACCATGTCAATCATGTTGAGCGCGGTGGCCTCTTTGAGGCCGAGGCCGCGCTCAAGTTTTTCGGGAGCGTTCATTGAATGGCCGCGTCGTGGCCGCGGGGAGAAAAGAGTAGCAAAGAATCGGCCGAAGGGCGTCAGTTGCGCGCGGCTTCTTCTTGCTCGAAGGCGTGATAGGAGGAACGGACCAGCGGGCCGGATTCGACGTGCTGGAATCCCATTTGCTCGCCGAGGCATTTGAACTCGGCGAACTCGTCGGGATGAACGTATCTCTCGATGGGCAAATGATCGGGCGTCGGCTGGAGATATTGGCCGAGAGTGAGGATGTGCGTGCGTTGCGCGGCAATTTCCTCCATCGCGGCCAGCACTTCGTCGCGCGTTTCGCCGAGGCCGAGCATCATGCCGGTCTTGGTCAGCATCTCGGGAGCCATGTCCCGCGCGCGGCGCAACAACTCGAGCGAGCGCTCGTAGACAGCGCCTTTGCGCACTCGGCGGTAGAGGCGCGGCACCGTTTCGATATTGTGATTGAGTACGTCGGGTCGCGCGCGAACGACGGTTTCGAGCGCCTTCCAATCGCCGCGAAAATCCGGGATCAGCACCTCGACGCGGCAGTCTCGAACGCGCCGCCGGATCTCAGAAATCGTGCGCGAGAAAATGGCTGAGCCGCCATCGGGCTGATCGTCGCGGTTGACGGAGGTGACCACCGCGTAGCGCAACCCCATCCGCTCAACGGCCTCGGCCACGCGATCGGGTTCATCTTCCGCCGGCGGACCCACTGGCTTTCCGGAAGGCACCGAGCAGAAACCACACGCGCGCGTGCAGATGTCGCCGAGAATCATGAACGTCGCGGTGCGATGTTCCCAGCATTCGCCCATGTTCGGGCAACGCGCGCTCTCGCACACCGTGTGCAGATCGAGCGTGCGCATGATGCGTTTCAGATCCTGATAATTTGGCCCGCCGAAAAATCGCACGCGCAACCAGGAAGGACGCGGATGGGCCGCCGGCGGAGGGGCGACCGGCAGCGAGTTCGAGAGAATCGTGAACGGCGTAGCCATATACGAGTCGAAACTTAGATTTTACAGGTATGCGCCATCGTACGACAAGGCGCGCTTGGCGGAGTGTACTTTGTGGGGTCCGTCGTCATGTTTCGTATCGTGGTTGTGCGTGGCGCTGCGGCCGGCATCGATTTAATCTGCCGCGTTTATTAAGACGGACCATTTTCGGTTTTGCCCGCGGTGGGTTTCGCCGCGGTGTTTATCTCTCGCCGCACATCTCGCCCCTGCCGCATCTTCGCCCCGGTCCGTCTCACGCGCTCTCGACATCTCCAATCGCGGCCATGCACATCTCTTCGCCCCACGCGCGCACTCCCCATGCCGACGGACCCCACATAACCTGCTTCGTTGCGGGGCCTTCCCACGGCGCCGAGAAAGCGGAGGGTACCAAAACGTAGAATTTAGCCCACAGGGTAGAGGTGCAAAATGTTGTATTATTGCAACACCTGTCCGAAATGACAGTGCTTTGTTCCTTGTAAGCGACTGAAAAAAATAGGCTAAACAGAGTGCTGCGCGGCAGCAAAAGTGCATTAAAATAGTGCCCGCAAGATGGCTTTCCAATTCACAATTGGCCGGACAATCGAGACCGAAGGCATCGGCCTTCATACGGCGGTGCGTTCGCGGCTGAAGTTTGCGCCGGCGCCACCGGATACGGGCATTGTGTTTCGGCGCACCGATCTCGATGGATTTGAAGTCGAGGCGCATGTGCGCAACGTCGCGCGGGTGAGCTACGCGACAAGCTTGATGAAGCAGGGCGTGTTGCTCTCGACCACCGAGCACGTTCTGGCGGCGCTGTATGCCTGCGGAGTGGACAACGTATTCGTCGAAATTGACGCGCTCGAATTGCCCATCCTCGATGGCTCGGCGCAGCCGTTCATCAAGATGCTCGAGCGCGCAGGCCTGCGGAAGCAAAGGCGGCGGCGCACTTATCTTCGGGTCGTAAAGCCGCTTGAAGTTTCCGAACACGGCCGCACGATTGGGATCTATCCCGGCGAGAATTTTCACGTGCGCTGCTACGTGGATTACGCGCATCCGAAAGTCGGCCGCCAGGAAGTGGAGCTGAACGTCAATCGCGCGACGTTCAGCAAAGAACTGGCCACCGCGCGGACGTTCGGCTT
>DASPVY010000352.1:0-5495 GCA_035622115.1 Candidatus Acidiferrales bacterium | reverse complement strand
CCTGCGAGCAGTGCTCGTTTCCCGCGACCTGGCTCTGGATTTCCCGAGAAGAAGTTCCCGATCTCGGCGATGCGCATGCGATTCTGCACGCGGCCGGCAAGAAACTGTGCGCCATCCACGCCGCGCGAGCGATGTGCGAGGCCTTCGAGACCATTCCCGAAGCGAATTTATATTACGTGAATTTGCCCTACGGCGAATCCGGCGCCTACGTCTGGTTTTGAGGATGGGATTAAAAGAAGCCGTCGAAAAATATCTGGCGATTGCGGGCGCGTATGGCCGGCCTGTCGCCATTGCGCAATTCGGCCTCCCGCGCGCCGACGCGGAAAAACTTTTCTGCGCCCTCGACGAGGACTACCACATCAGCCGCTTCTTCCATTTTTCGAACGAAAAGGGCGAGGCATTCGACATCAACGGTTTTCCGCAGACCCACTTTTCGATTGACGCTGAGATTCAATCCACGTTGTAGCGCCGCATGTAGCTCCCGAGTGGCGCGGGCACTCTGTTTGCGTCGCGCTGGCTTGTCCTGAGCCTCGAAGGGCATCTTGCCGGCGACTTTGTGCGCCGTAACGGTGCGTGGGAAAGCGGGCCCTTCGACATCACCCTTCGAGAAGTGCGCTATTTCGGCACCACGGCGGTTTTCTGCGTTCGGCTGATCAGCGACTCTTGCTCTTGTCGCAATTCCTCGGGCAGGCGGTCGCCGAATCTCGCAAAAAACGCGCCAGTGGCTTCTGCTTCGTTGGCCCAATCCGTCGAATCCACGCGTAGAAGTTCATCCAGCGTGTCCTTCGAAAGATTCAGCCCGTCCAGCGTCAGCGAGCCCCTCGCGGGAACGTAGCCGATGGGCGTCTCATCCGCTGCGGCGCGGCCTTCGATCCGGTCCAGCATCCATTTCAGGACTCGAACATTCTCGCCATATCCGGGCCAGAGATATCTTCCGTCCGCGCCGCGCCGGAACCAGTTGACGTGAAAAATGGCAGGCGGATGTTTGACGCGCCGGCCCATCTCCAGCCAGTGGCCGAAATAATCGCCCATGTTGTAGCCGCAGAAGGGGAGCATGGCCATGGGATCGCGCCGCGTGACTCCGACGGCGCCAGTGTTGGCGGCCGTCGTTTCCGAAGCCATCGTCGCGCCGACGTACACGCCGTGCTGCCAGTTGCGCGATTGGTAGACCAGCGGAGCTACGCGCGCCCGCCGCCCTCCGAAAATTATTGCGGATATCGGAACTCCCTCCGGGCTTTCCCAATCCTTCGACATGCACGTAACTTGACTCGCGGGAACCGTATATCTCGAGTTCGGATGCGCGGCGGGTTCTTTTCCGAACGTGTACGGCTCTCCGCGCCAATTCGTCAGTCCCGTAGGTGGCGCGCCGTCAATCCCTTCCCACCACGGCTCTTTTTCGGCCGTCAGCGCGACGTTGGTCAGGATCGTGTCCCGCCTCAGCGCCTTCATCACGTTTGGATTTGTTCGGGAGTTGGTGCCGGGCGCCACGCCAAAGAATCCAGCTTCAGGATTGATGGCCCGCAGTTGGCCGTCCGATCCGACGTGCATCCAGGCAATGTCATCGCCGACGGTCCAGACGCGATAGCCCTGGTCTTCGAGGCCGGATACCATCATCGCCAGGTTCGTCTTGCCGCAGGCGCTTGGAAACGCCGCGCTCATATACGTGATCTTCCCGGACGGATCTTCCAGGCCGAGAATCAACATATGCTCGGCCATCCATCCTTCCTGGCGCGCGATCCAGCTGGCGATCCGCAGCGCGAAGCATTTCTTGCCCAGGAGCGCGTTTCCGCCGTAGCCCGAGCCGACGCTCCAGATGAGCTGCTCCTCGGGAAAATGCACGATGAAGCGCCGGCTGGGATCGAGATCGCCGAGCGAATGCAGTCCGGGAACGAAATTCTTTGAATGGCCCAGCCGATCGAGGGCTACTTTGCCTATCCGCGACATGATTCTCATGCTCGCGACCACGTAGGCGCTGTCGGTGATTTCCACTCCGATTCGACAGTAGGGCGAAGCAACCGGACCCAGGATGTACGGAACCACATACATCGTGCGGCCCGCCATCGCGCCGTCGAAGAGCGGCCGGACCATGTCCTTCGCTTGCTCGGGTGCCATCCAATTGTTGGTAGGGCCGGCCTCCGATTTCTCCCGCGTGCAGATGTAGGTGAGGTGTTCGGTGCGCGCTACGTCTGTAGGGCTGCTTCGATGCAGGTAAGAATCCGGATAGGTCTTGGGATTCAGCTCGATGAATGTCCCATCCCTGAGCATCCCGTCGACAAGACGCGCATGCTCATCGGCGGAGCCGTCGACCCACACTATTTTTGCCGGCTTGGTGAGGCGGGCAGATTCTTCAACCCAGCTCTCAACGGGCGTGGACAAGGATCCTCCTGGGCGCGTTCACTCGAGCCGCGGGCTGCCTGGGGCGCGGCGAACTGAGGCCCGATCGAGCACATCCATTGTATCGAAGCGAGGGAGTCTAGGTCACGCCTTGTGGAATTGCAAGCCGCCCGCAGCGGGTGCTTGCCGAGATGTAACGGTTCCGAATGTTATACTTGGCGCGATGTTCGCGCAGAAACTTCAAGTCGAAATTGAGCTGGACGGCGAAAAAAAGCCGTGTCCACTGGAGTGGCTGGACAGTTTTGCCATGCGAAATTTCACGCGCTCGGCGGAATTTGACGACACCCTGCCGACTGGGGCGGGCCATCTTGAAGCCGGCCTGAATATCGATCCGAAGCGGCTGGCCGCGGCTCTCGAGGAATGGTTCAACGGGCGCGGAATGGGACACGGGAAGACAGTGAGGGTCGAGGTCAGCGCGGGATAGTCTCGCGCCGAATCGCGCAGGGCGCGGTTTCTTTGGCTCTGGGACTCTAGAAAAGAGAAGCCGAAGCGAATTCAGCGAATGACTGGGGCGTTGCAGCGGTCATCGCGGAGCTGCTTCGGCTCCTCACGCCAGTTTTGACGCGGCCTCACCAAAACGGTAAGCAAGCCTGAGATTGGTTCGCCATTTATTCGCAACCCGGCCCAGCGTCGGCCGCGGTGCCGCCTCAGTGCGAGCGGGCCGATGCCGGTCCGTCACTCGAAGGCGGGGTGAGCTTCGCGATTGCGGCGCGAATCTTGGGCAGCGCTGCGCGGGTGGCTGCTGCGCCCGCGGCCACCAGTCGCGGCGTCTCCACGAATCCATCCCAGAGAACATCGTGGACGTCGGGTTCGATCAGCACGTCGGTGGCGTGGCGCCACGGCGCGTCCTGCGTCGCCTGAATGATTGAGAACGACCGGCCGATCACTTCAATCGTGTTTCGCGGCTTGTCTTTCAGTTCCCCCGGCTCCAGGTGAACGCCAATCACCACGTTTGCCCCCAGCTCGCGCACAGCCCGCGAGGGAACCGCATCGGTCAGAAATCCATCCACCAGAATATGCCCGCGATGCTCGATGGGAAGGAACAATCCCGGATACGCGCACGACGCCCGCAGCGCGATGCCGATTTCGCCTTCGGCGAAGTACACCGATTCGCCGCTCACGATATCGGTGGCCACGATGGCAAACGGCATTTTCAACTCTTCGAAATAGCGCGCCGTAGTGAACTTGCGCAGAAAATCTTCGAGCCTTTCATTTGAGGCCATACCCATGCGCGAAAGCGTCCAGCGTCCGAAGTCGCGAAAGCGCGTTTCGGATCCCTGCCTCTCCATGTCGTCAAGCGTCGCTCCGCTGGCATAGGCGGCGCCGATTAACGCACCGACGCTCGTGCCGGCCATGCAGTGAATTTCGATTCCGGCTTCTTCAAAGACGCGCAGCACGCCGATGTGCGCGATTCCTCGCGCGAATCCCCCGCCCAGCGCCAAGCCGACGCGCGCTTGTTTGTCGCCGCCATACGCGAAAGAGCGCAGGCCGCGAACTGCAGAGCCGATCCATTTTGAAGCGTTGCTCATGGGATGTCGTACTTATTTGACACTGTAACCCAAAGCGAAGATGCTTGTTATTGCGGTTGACCTCGTCGTACCTGTTTTGTAACCTCCGTCGTTGCCTCGGATGAGAAAATGACCAAACGCATTGAAAAGGCCGCGGTTCTCGGCGCGGGAACAATGGGATCGCGCATCGCCGCGCACCTGGCGAACGCGGGAATTTCCTGCTATCTCCTCGACATGGTCCCTCGGGAGCTCACGCCCGAGGAAAAATCAAAAGGTCTCACGCTCGAGACGCCCGCCGTGCGCAATCGCATCGTTCGCGCCGGCCTCGATGCGGCCATGAAATCGCGCCCGGCTGCCTTTTTCACGCCGGACACCGCGCGCCTCATCACCATTGGCAATTTCGACGACAATCTCGGCTGGTGCGGCGAAGTGGATTGGATCATCGAAGCGGTCGCCGAGAATCTCGAGATCAAGCGAAAACTTCTCGAGCGCGTCGAACAGCACCGCAAGCCCGGCACGATCGTATCCACAAACACCTCCGGCTTGCCTATCCATCTCGTTGCCGAAGGCCGCTCCGAGGATTTTCGCCGCCACTGGGCCGGCACGCATTTCTTCAATCCTCCGCGCTACATGAAGCTGGTCGAGCTGGTTCCCGGCCCCAAGACCGAGGCTTTAGTCCTCAAAACGCTCGACGAAGTTTGCGACTGGCGCCTCGGTAAAGGCGTGGTGACCGCCAAGGACACGCCCAACTTCATCGCCAATCGCATCGGCACTTTCTCGGTTTTGAATGTGATTCGGCTGATGACCGAGCTCGGAATGACCGTCGAAGAGGTTGACGCCTGCACCGGTCCGGCGGTCGGCTGGCCGAAATCCGCCACCTTTCGCACCGCGGACATTGTCGGCCTCGATATTCTGGTGAGTGTGGTTCGCAATATTTACGAAAACGCGGTGAATGACGAATCGCGCGAGGCCTACAAAGTTCCCGCGCTCGTCGAGAGCATGATCTCGCGCGGCTGGCTCGGCGAAAAATCCGGCAAAGGTTTTTATCAGGCCATCAAAAAAGGCGCCGAACGCGAAATCCTCACGCTCGACTGGCCGACAATGGATTTCCGCCCGAAGCAAAAGGCTCGGTTCGGCTCGATTGAGGCCGGCAAGGCCATCGACGACACGCGCGAGCGCCTGCGCGCGCTGGTGGCCCCGGCCATGGAAGGCCAGGGCGGCGACAAAGGCTCGCGGTTTCTCTGGGCCAGCATCAGCGAAATGTGCTCCTACGCCGCGCGGCGCATTCCGGAAATCGCCGACAGAATCTTCGACGTGGACCGCGCCATGCGCTGGGGTTTTGCCTGGGAGCTCGGGCCCTTTGAAATTTGGGATGCGCTAGGCGTCGAGCGCATGGTCAAGGCCATCGAACGCGAAGGCCGCGCTGTGCCGCCGCTCGTTCAGCAACTGCTGGCATCCGGCAGGAAATCGTTTTACGAATCGGCCAAAGGAACCACCAGCTACTTCGATCAATCCTCGGCGGCGATGAAGCCGGTCCCCGAACCCGCCGGCGTGATTTTCTTGAAATCGCTGAAAGAGCGATCGAAAACAATT
>DASPVY010000351.1:0-12303 GCA_035622115.1 Candidatus Acidiferrales bacterium | reverse complement strand
GACGGTGAAGTCGAAATTCGCCTGGTAAGGTCCAATAAAGCAATTGCGTGGCGTATTGCCATAACCGGTTGAACCGTCAGGACCGACAATCGGAGCCGGTTCAAATGCCGCCGGGTTCAGCCACGCACCCAAGCGCTGAATGGTGCTGCCGGGCGTCGCCGCGTTCGCACAACTGAAGCCGGGTGCAAAATTTGCCGTAGTCGACGGAGTACTGGCTAAACTCGCGGCTGTTCCACCGTCACCATCGTATACCGTGAACGGCGCTCCGGACTGTAGCGTGAAGACCCCGCTGGCTTCCCATCCACCCAAAGCAGCACCTTCGAATCCGTGCGCGTGTTTGAAGAACGGCAATTGGTAAACGAAACTGTCCACCCAGCGGTGCCGGCGATCGAAGTCGGATAAACCTCGCGAATCGCGCGCGTCAACCTGATTATTCACACGCGTCAGAAACGCCACGCTGGAGGTCGAGACGTCGTCAATCGAGTCGGCATACGTGTAGGCGCTTTGGAAATACAAGCCTCTCGAAAAGTGATGCGCCACGGTTAATTGCAGCGCATTAAAGTGGGAGTCTGAGATCGGCGAAAACGCTTCGAACGCGTCCGGCGCAATTCCGAGGTACTGCGCGCGCGCGTTGACATTTGACGCGGTGTTCTGGGTGATCGTGTACTGGGTCCCATTCTGCGCCGTAACGGTCAGGCTCGAGGGAAAGCCGGGTTGGCCGAGCAACTGTCCCTGTTCTGGATCGTAGGTGACGCGCAGATGGGTGCCCTTCGTTCCGACGTATCCCGCTTCGAGAAACCAATTCGCTCCGAGCTCGCGCTGAACGGTAAGATTCCATTGCTGAGTGGTCGGGGAAATCCAGTGCAGAGGAACCTCTAACCCAATGTAATCAATGGCATTCCCGGAGAACACCGGAGTCTGAGTAGTGTCGGTAGTCGGCGCTCCGGAGACGTTATTCACAAAGCCCTGCAGAATCGAAGGCGTCGGAACGAAAGAGGGGCTCAGGGTTCCCAACGGTGGTATTGCAGCAACGCCCGGGACAGAGCCGGTGAAGAGATTCGCAAGACTGCCCGCCGGTACCGCGAATCCGACGGCCACCGGATAAAACGGTATGGAGAATGAGAGATTATCCACAGCGCCCAAGTCCTCGCGTACCGAATAGATGCCGTAACCACCGCGAATCGAGGTCGTGTGATGCCCGAGGAGATCATAAGCAAAGCCGATGCGCGGCTCCCACACCGAGGCGAAATTATTGTTGAGCCCGGTTTCCTGGAGATGGCCGCTGAGACCCGGGAGACTGTAGTTGTTCACGCAGTTCGGGTAAATGAATCCGACTCCCGTTGCGCCCGCCAACGCCGGATCAGTATTTCCAATATGGCACAGCGTGTCGAACGGCGCACCGTTGAAATCCTCGCGGAAGCCGAGATTTAGCGTAAGAGAATTTGTGACTCGGTAGTCATCTTGAAGGAATAACGAATAGGCGGGAATGCGATAATCGTGATTCGCTACGCCGCCTCCTGCTTCGGAAACGAGCGGCGCACCAAGCAAGAAATTCTGAAAATCCGTGGTGTTGTAGGTCCCGGGAACGAAATAAAGCAAACCATTATCGAGCACCGGCAGCTCGCGCCGGAGCGTGATGCGGTCGGCTTCAGCGCCAAACCGGAATGCGTGCTTCCCCTTCGTCCAGCTCAGGGTGTCAATAAACGCGAAGCTGTCCGAAAGGTCTGTCTGCGGCTGGGTGGGATAAGAACCGAACTGGAAATTTACGAACTGGAGACGATAAATGTCTCCCGTATCGGTTGGGCGATTGATGCCGACATCCGAGGGAGACAGAATCGGAGATTGGTTGAAGACGGTGCCGATGATGTTCACACCGAAGCGGAACTCGTTCACGAGGCCGTTGTCGATGATGTGAGTCTCCGTGATGCTTCCGAAGCGCCCGTGCAGAGGAGTATCCAACGGAAAGTTCAGATCCGTGGTCAAGGCAACGCCGCCGGTCTGAATTTGCAGGTTATCGGCGCCAAAGGGCTGGTAGATGTCCGAATCCGACCAGAAGAAACGAAACGACAGGTGATCCTTACTGCCGAACTCGCGATCCCAGTTAGTTGTAAACTGGTCGTCGGTAAATTTGCCGGTAGAGTTCAGGACAAGTGGACCAGTGTTATACGAGCAAGTTGCTGGATTGATGCCGGGCGTGCCGGCGACTGACGGAAACAGATACGAACCCGGTCCGAATTGATTCCCCACGTTTGCCGCCGTCAGGATATTTACTGCAACCGGATCCAGGCTGGTCACTCCAGGCGGAAGAAACGTTCCGGGACACCCGGCGATATCTGGGAAGAATAAGCTCGTCAGACTTGCTGCACTGCGTCCGGTTGCCGGCAAGACGGGGATTTCCGTATTGATAAAAGTGCCCGGGGAGTCTCCGCTGCGCTGACGCGTGCCCTGATAGTTCACATAAAAGAATCCCAACTTTGCGCCCGGATCAACCGGCCCACCGATATCACCGCCGAAAATGTTCTGTTTGATCGCCGGCCTTTGTTCGCCCGCAGCGTTGATGAAGAAATCATTGGCATCAAGCACGGTATTGCGGAAATACTCCCAGGCGTCAAAGTGATAGTGACTTGTACCGGTTTTCAAGACAGCATCAATATTGCCGCCGCCGTTCCGGCCTTGCGTGGCGTCGTACAGGCTGGTGCTCACCTTGAACTCTTGGATGGCGTCCGGGCTCGGCAGCGGCGTGTTCGTCAATTCACCCAAGGTTGGGTCGGACGCCGAGATGCCTTCGATCAAATAGTTGTTGTTGTCCTCGCGGCCGCCGTTCACATGCATATAAACCTGGCCGCGTCCGAGTTGGGTGGCGCTATTGAGGTCGGATGATGCGCCGGCAGAAAGCGTCAAGAGCGTCTGAAAGTTTCGCGTGGCCATCGGCAGGTCGGTGACTTCAGTGGTTCCGAGGGACTCGCCGGTGGTCGGCGCGGTGGTATTGACGGCCGCAACCTCCGCCGTCACGGTGATCTCTTCCTTGACGCTGGTCACCTTGAGCACGGCGGCCATCCGGGCCGTCTCAGTGACGCGCACCTCAATGCCGCTGAACTTGGTGGGAGAAAATCCGGTAGCGCTGGCTTCGATTGAATACATCCCGGCGGGAAGCAAGTTCGCGGAGAAGAGTCCCGACGAGTCAGAAATCAACTCGCGAACGATCTGACCGGTGGCCTCGCTGGTGATGATGACCCTGGCACCGGCGATCGCGGCGCCGGACGCATCCTGGACCGAGCCGCTGATTGCGCCTGTGGCGCCTCCTTGGCCGAATGCCGCGGCGCAGAAAAGTGCCGCGAGCACGCCCACGAGCGACAGCTTCCTAAAGTTTTTCATTGTATGCACACCCCATAATTGTCTCTACCCGCTCTTGCGTTCAATCGCCGGCGTTTCGGTAGTCAGATACGAAATTTTGCGCATACTACTGATGAATGGAAAGATAAGTCAAGCCAATATGGGCGGTGCAGGGAGGGCGTCGCCATCGGCCTGACCTAACCAATTGGTATGTAGATTACTGACGACGCGACGAAATCGCCGTGAGAGTCACTGCTGGAAACGAACGTGAATGATCCTTCCGACCTTCAAAGCGTCCTCGGGCGACAACTTCTGCCGGATGGGATCTGGCAGTTGATCGTAACGGCCTTCGAGCAATGGGAATTCCTCGACGAATCGCACTTTTGACCCGAGAAGTTCTGACACTTGCCTGCTGTCGTCCAAGCCCCAGCGCAGTTCGACCGGGGTGCTCATTTTGGAAAGACTGGAATACTGGATGAATCCCTGAATCAGCGACGGCGCCATCGTTTGAAACAGCATTTCCTGCCCCGGAAAATGCTTCGCGAGATACCCAAAGATGGTGCGGTGTTCTTCCTCAGTGAAATACGGCAATAGCCCTTCGGCGATGAGCAGGATTTTGGATCCGGCAGGGTGCTTGAGCTCCGCAATCCAGTCTTCATTCAGAATCGATCCGGCTAACAGCCGGTGACGCTCATTCAGAGGCTCGTTTAATTTCCTGCGAAGCGAGACGACTTGAGGAAGATCCATCTCGATCCAGTTAGCGGCTCCGTTGTCGAGCCGGTAGAATCGCGTGTCGAGCCCCGCACCAAGATTCACGACGAGTCCCTCGGGGGCTTGTGCGAGAAAACGTCCGGCCTGTTTGTCGAGGATGGCGGTTCGCGCGGCCATAACCCTGCTATAAAACGAGCTGCCCGGAAATTTGTTCCAGTCGTAGGCAATCAGGTCATGAAAGCGTTCGCCCATCTCATCGCGGAATGCGCTGGATGCGTTTCGGCTCTCTGCGACGCGATAATGCAAGGGGATGAGCAAAGTCTCCGAAACGCCTTTTAGCTCGGCGGGATGCAGCTTTTCGGGCAATGCCAATTCTCCTGGGGCGAGTGGACGCTGACCCCAGCCGCTTACGCGCTCGCTTTCTTCGCCTTTTCCGAGCGCATCTGCTGCGTAAGCTGCCGCAGAGCCTCCACTGCGCCAGGTGCAACTTTCTTCTGCCACTTCTCAAGCCGCTGCGCAGCCTTCTCCAGGTTCGCGAGAAAAAGCGGTTGTTGGAACAGCTCTCGTGCCTTTGGGACGACCGGCTTGACTCGCTCCCACACCCCGAAAAATTCGCCGGCGGTCTCGAAGAACAGCTGTTCATGCAGAAGGCCGTGCTTGAGCAGAGCACAAGCTTGCTCCCAATAGCCCAGGACCATCCATAAATAAGTGCCCTCTTGCGAGGTGAAAGGCGCGATGCGTTGGCTGTCCTCCCAACTGTCGACGAAGTAGTTCTGCGTGAACCAGTCGCGTGCTTGACGCAGCTTGGCCTCGCGGCGCAGGTCGTAGAGTTGCAGCTGAAGCTGTGCTTGCTCATGCGTCGGTTTTTTGTCGGGCATACGTTCCTCCTGGCCTGTGATCTCTAGGGACTGTTCCCTTACAGAAGGTAAAAGCTCAAGTAGAGGCTGTGGAAATTGTAACCGGTCCGGCAAAGCGCGACACGATATATTCTTCGCCTTATGTTCGCCTCGTGCTATCCTGCGCTCGTGAACGCCATGGACGAAGGCCGCAAACGCGCCCTGCTGATTGCTGCCTCGATTCTGTGCTCGCGCAAACTGGCTGAGCTCGGGTTCAAGCCCTGCCCCGCCACGGACGCTGCGATCGCCAACGCCGAACGCATCATGCGCGAGATTGATTCGTGCTGGCCGCGGCGACACGACAACGATCGAGACTATTAAGGGTTGTCTCTATTCCCAGAGTGCCCGCTGCGCAGACGGTCGGACTGTTTGAAGCGGCCTGCCGTCCCACATCTGAAGAAACTGGTCGACCGTTGCCGACCTCGGGAATGTTTATACTGGCTTCAGACAGCTCGGACCTTGGCCGTGGCCAGCTCGTATCCACCTTCCCATGTCGCTTCAAGGCTCGTTGGAGAGGTCAATTTCGTTTTGAAGGTGCCACCACCGGTAATGCCAGCGAAGCTTCCTTCGCCTCCCGTGTATTGCCATTTGCCCGCAACAACAGGTTGACCGCCATCGATTGAGAGCTTGCCTTCGAACGTGCCGCGGTCGAGCCCCTCGGAACCGTGCTCATTGACAAAATAACCGCGCTGCACCCCTCCTCCGCCGAGCGCGTCTGTGGTCCCCCAGTACTCGATCTTGGAATTGTTCCATCTGGCGTCGGAGCTCTTCTGCGTGCCAGACACGGCCGCGAGACTGAGAGTGTGATCAAGTTGGTCGGATAGAGCGAGGATGGTTTGGGTGCGGATGGTTCCTGAAAAGGAACCCGAAATATTGGGCATGGTTTGTCTCCTTGTGTGCTATTTGCATCCGGGCTAATTTCCGTTTCGACTGTCCGGATTGCCGCCCTTATACACCCGTGACTGTCTGAAACGAACGAGATTGTGCATTGTAGAATGGTAGGCCCGTGCGGGCTCGAACCGCAGACCTCTACCGTGTCAAGGTAGCGCTCTAACCAACTGAGCTACGGGCCTAGATACGCGAGACAATATTACCACGGAGGCTCGGAGAACGACTTCAGCCTCTTGGCTGGAACAGGGTGGGGTGGCGCGGCGCGACGAGCCGGCGGCGGCGTTCAGCGCGAGCGCGCGCGGATAACCAGCGCCACGGCTCAGTGCGATTCGACGGGCAGCTCGACATATGACGCGTTCGCGCCGGACCGATAGATTCGCTGCAAGGCCGGCCGAAAGTCGGAGGCCGCCGCCTTGAAGATATTGGGCACGAACTTCTGCGGATTGCGATCGATGATGGGGAACCAAGTGCTTTGCACCTGCACCATAATGCGATGGCCTTTCAGGAACGCGTGATCGTTGGTGTGCAAATCGATCGTGAACGGGACGATTTCGTTCGCTGGAATCGGCTCGGGCCGCTCAAAACTCTTGCGAAAGCGCCCGCGGAACACTTCATCGGAAATGATGAGCTCGTAGCCGCCCATTCTGGGGTCCGCGTCGTACTTTTCCGGATAGACGTCAATGAGCTTTACGATCCAGTCGCTGTCGGTGCCCGTGGTGGACGCGAAAAGATGCGCGACGATGTCTCCGGAGATGACCACATCCTCGCCTAGCTGGTCCGTTTCCCAAGTGAGCGTGTCGGGGCGATGCTCGACGAAGCGCTGGTCTTCGGTGAGCCAGGTGAACCAGCGGCTGCCGGGCGAATAGGTCTCTTCCACGGGGCGCGTACGGTACGGAACCGGATTGGCCGGATCGGAGATGTAGGAGTCAAACGCGCCGGGCGGAGCGGCGGGCGGAGCATCGAATGAGAGCTTGCCGGAATCGCGAAAGTAAAGTTTGCGCGGCTGAACGCCCGTTTTGGGCGGCCAAGTGTCGTGAGACTTCCACTCATTCGCGCCGGTTTCAAATGTGAGCGCGCCCTTGACGGGCAGCTCGCCCTTGTCCTTGAGCCAGTAGGCAAACCAAGCCGCCTGAATTTTTTCGCGGAAATAGCGCGACGTGGGCGCTCCGAACTGCACGGGGCCGAGGTGATCGCCGTCGCTGCGCGCCCAGCCGCCGTGATTCCACGGGCCGACGACCAGATAATCGTTGTGACTCGCATCATTTTTCTGGAGCTGTTCGTAGATTTCTACCGGCCCGTAAAAATCCTCCTGGTCCCACCAGCCCGCGACGTTGAGGTTCGGCACCGAAAGTTTCAGATTCTCGAAATAGCGGCGGAAGGCTTCCTTCTGCCAGAACTCGTCGTAGTTGGGGTGTTCGACAAAATTGTTCCAGGTGGGCATGGAGCCGTGGAAATAGCGAGCGTTGGCATTGGATAGCGGGCCGAGATTGAGATACCAGGTGTAGGTGTCGTAGGTGTCGAACTGGAAAGTGAAATTCGTCTTGCCGGACTCGAGCAGCGCGGCGTATTCGAAACCGTAGCTCAGGCGGAACGCGCCGTTGTGATGGAAATCGTCGCCGAGGAACATGTCGGCGGGTGAAGCCTGCTCGGAGACGGCTTTCATGGCCGGGTGAGGCTCAAGCAGCGTCATCGCGGTGAGCCAGCCGCCATAGGAGATGCCGACGACTCCGGCGCGGCCATTGTTGTTCGGCACATTTTTCAAAAGCCAATCAATGGTGTCGTAAGCATCGGTGCCTTCATCAATGGATTTGGGATCCTTTTGATCGCGCGGATCGCGCTGCATGACAAACTGGCCTTCGGAACCGAAGCGGCCGCGGACGTCCTGAAAGGCAAAGATGTAGCCGTCGGGAATCATCTCCTTGTAGGTGCCGTAGAGGATGCGCGAGAAGCCTTTATCGTTTTCGGCCAGGCCATAAGGCGTGCGCTCGAGAACAAATGGCAGCGGCGCTTTGGCATCCTTTGGCGTGTAGATTTCGGTGTGAAGACGCACGCCGTCGCGCATGGGAATCATCACGTCGGTCTTATTGAACGTGAGCGAGGGGTCGGGAGCGGCGGCCTGATTTTGCGCGCGGGCGCCCCGCGAGAAATGAATCAAAAGCGGGACACAAGCTGCGAGCGCCAGCGCAATCGGAAACGCCGGACGAGGGATGCGTGGCATGAGGCCTCCAAAGCGCCCGAGAATAGCACATTCACGAGGCCGTCAATCGGGCACGCGAGCGAAACGCATGGTAAAATAAATGCGAGTTCGTTGCGCTCGTCATTCTGGAAAAGAATGGAGAAGGGCTGCAGGGACGCACTTGCAGCCCTTTTTGTTTGCGCGCAGGGCCGATATGACTTCGCCGATTCGAAATATCGCGATCATCGCGCACGTGGACCACGGGAAGACCACGCTCGTGGACGCCATGCTGCGGCAGAGCGGAATTTTCCGCGCGAATCAGGCGGTGGTGGAACGCGTGATGGATTCGAACGATCTGGAACGCGAGCGCGGCATCACGATTTTGGCGAAGAATACCGCCCTCTTTTTTCACGACGTGAAAATCAACATTGTGGATACGCCGGGGCACAGCGATTTCGGCGGCGAAGTCGAGCGCGCCCTGCGGATGGTGGACGGCGTTCTGCTGCTCGTGGATGCGAGCGAGGGACCGCTGCCGCAGACGCGATACGTCCTGCAAAAGGCGCTGCAATCGAAGCTGCCGCCGATCGTCGTCCTGAACAAAATCGACCGCCCGGACGCACGGCCCGCCGAAGTGCTCGACGAAATCTACGATCTCTTCATCGACCTTGACGCGAACGAAGATCAACTCGATTTTCCCGTTCTCTACACGAACGCCAAGACGGGCGTGGCGCACCGCAAGATCGGCGATTCGTCCGGGAACCTCGAACCGCTTTTCCAGACCATTGTTTCGGCGATTCCGGCTCCGGAAGGCGATGCCGCGGGTCCGCTGCAAATCCAGGTGACGAATCTGGACTACAGCGACTATCTCGGGCGAATCGCGATCGCGCGGGTGTTCAACGGCACGCTGCGGCGCGGCTCCGACGTCGGAATCGCCAAGCTCGATGGAACGATTCAGCCGACGCGCATTACCAAGCTTTTTACCTTCCGCGGGCTGGAACGCGACGAAGCCGAGGAAGTCGGGGCGGGCGATATCGCGGCGATCGCGGGCGTCGAGGGCATTCAGATTGGCGAAGGCATTACCGATGCGGAAAACCCGGAGCCACTTGAGCCGCTGACGATTGACGAGCCGACGCTGGCGATGGTTTTCACGGTGAATACGTCGCCGTTCGCGGGACGCGAAGGGCAATATGTAACTTCCCGCGATCTGCGCGACCGGCTGCAAAAGGAATTGCTGACGAACGTTTCGCTGCGCGTGGAAGAAACGGATTCGACCGACGCTTTCCGCGTGCTCGGCCGCGGCGAATTGCAGCTGGCCATCTTGATCGAAACGATGCGGCGCGAAGGCTACGAACTGATGGTGGGCAAGCCGGAAATCGTGGTGCGCACTGAAAACGGCAAGCGCCTGGAGCCGCTCGAATCGCTGGTGATCGATTGCCCGGAGAATTTTATCGGCATCATCATGGAGACGCTTGGAACGCGGCACGGCGAGATGACGAAAATGGTGAACCATCACTCGGGCCGCGTGCGGATGGAGTTTCGGATGCCGTCGCGCGGATTGATCGGACTGCGAGGCCAGTTACTGACGGAAACGCGCGGCACGGCGCTGATGCATTCCATCCTTGAAGGCTGGACGGAATACACAGGCGACATGGCCATGCGGCAGACGGGAGCATTGGTGGCGGACCGCGGCGGCGTGACCACGGCATACGCGATCTGGAATATCCAGGAACGCGGCGAATTGGTCGTCGGCCCCAGTACCGAGGTTTACGAAGGCATGATCGTGGGCGAGAATTCGCGCGAAGCCGACATGGACGTAAACATTACGAAGGAAAAAAAGCTGACAAATATGCGGTCGTCCACCGCGGACGAAGCGATTCGCTTGATCCCGCCGCGCGAATTGACGCTCGAAAAAGCGATCGAATTTATCGCGGACGACGAGTACGTGGAAATTACGCCGAAGTCGATCCGCCTGCGCAAGAAAGTGCTCGATGCGAAGAAACGGCCCAAGCGATGGCAGGAAATTCGCGCGAGCGCGGAAACCTAGCCGATGGCTCCTCGCGCCTGATCGCTAGTCCATCGATTCCTTGAAGATGCCGTAAACCGAGGCGATACTTCATTCATGTCCGAGTTGAAAACAACGACGGCTTTGCGCGTCCAGAAGCTTCGGAAAGTCTACAAGGACCTAGTCGCTGTGGACGGCCTGGACCTGGAAGTGCGCACGGGCGAATGTTTTGGACTGCTCGGGCCGAACGGGGCCGGCAAAACGACGACCATCGAAATCTGCGAGGGGCTGACGGAACCGGACTCCGGAAGTGTCGAGCTGCTAGGGATGGATTGGAAATCCGATGGCGAACAGTTGCGCCAGCGGCTGGGAATTCAACTGCAGGATACGCAGCTCTCCGAGAAGCTGACTGTGCTGGAGACCGTTCGATTGTTCCGCAGCTTTTACCGCCAAGGGCCAACGGCAGAAGAAGTGATCGCGCTTGTGCAACTCGACGAGAAGAAAAATTCGCGCGTGGGCGACCTCTCGGGCGGCCAAAAACAAAGATTGGCGATGGCGTGCGCGCTGGTGGGCGATCCCGACCTTTTATTTCTGGACGAGCCGACCACGGGACTCGACCCGCAAGCGCGGCGCCAGCTCTGGGAATTGGTGGAAGAGTTCAAGAGTGCGGGACGAACCATTGTGCTCACGACGCATTACATGGACGAAGCGGAGCGGCTCTGCGAACGCGTAGCGATCATGGACCACGGCAAAGAGATCGCGCTGGGCACGCCGCGTGAATTGATCGTGTCCATCGGCGCGGAACACGTGGTGGAATTTTCCGCGGGAAGCGCAGGCCAGGCTCTCGATGTCGCGGCGTTGCGCCGGATCGAGGGCGTGCGAGAGATTCGCACGGAGAACGGCACGGTTCAACTGCAAGTAACGGAGCTGCACCGAGTGGTGCCGTTGTTGCTCGACGAGCTGAAGGGCCAACGCGTACCGCTCACTGAGCTGAGGACGCATTCGGCTACGCTGGAAGACGTTTTCGTGGCATTGACGGGACGTCACCTTCGCGATGAGTGATCTGACGGCAACTCCGGACGTCCGCGCGCGAGAAGCGGCAGCGAAGACCCCACGCGGAACTGTTTTCGCCGACAACGCGCTCGTGCAGCTAACGCTCGTGCGTTTCCGCGAATTTATGCGCGAACCGGAAGCGCTTTTCTGGGTGTTCATTTTCCCCGTGCTGCTGGCCGCGGGACTGGGAATTGCATTCCGAAATCGTCCGGCCGAGGTGCTGAAAATTGGAACGGTCTCGCCCGAACTGACGGCGTCACTGCAGAAGGAGAAATTGCTCGACGTGAAGTTGCTGGAGCCGGGAGCCGCTGAGGAAGCGCTGCGAACGGGCGACGTCGCGCTGCTCGTCGTGCCGGGACCCGATGGGACGATCGTTTACCGCTACGACGACACGAATCCCGAGGGCCGCACGGCGCGGATGCTGGCGGACCGCGCGGTGCAACAGGCGGCGGGACGCACTGATCCGGTTTCCACTTCCGATTTGCTCATGCGTGAGCCGGGATCGCGATACATCGATTTCTTGATTCCCGGATTGCTGGGAATGAATCTGATGGGCAGCGCGATCTGGGGCATGGGATTCACGATTGTGGATGCGCGGCGGAAAAAACTGATGAAGCGGCTGGTCGCAACGCCCATGCCGCGATCGTATTACCTGCTGTCGTTCGCGCTGTCTCGAATCGGGCTGCTGGTCGTCGAGGTCGCGCTGCTCGTAGGATTCGGCGCGCTCGTATTTCACGTGCCGCTGCGGGGTTCGTTTATCGATCTGGCGCTGCTCTGCGTCACGGGATCGATGTGCTTCTGCGCGCTGGGCTTGCTGATCGCGTCGCGCGCACGGACGATCGAGGCTGCATCGGGCCTGATGAACGTGGTGATGATGCCGATGTGGATTGTCTCCGGCGTGTTCTTTTCGGCGCAGCGCTTTCCGGATGCCGTTCAGCCGATTATCAAGGCGCTGCCACTAACGGCTGTGATCGATGCGCTGCGCGCCAACATGCTGCAGGGCGCCGGCCTCGCGCGATTGGCGCCTGAGTTCGGCGTGATGGGCGTGTGGCTGATCATCTGCTTTGCGCTCGCGTTGAAACTTTTTCGCTGGAGATAAATTCGCCGCGACGCATTGCCCCGGCGCCGTTCCATCCCTCATTTAACTCATTTGAAAGAAGAATGAAACGCACACGAGCTTTTTGCATCCTTACTAGGGAACGCGAAAAGCACGATTGGAATCGGCCGAAAGGAACCGAGCA
>DASPVY010000350.1:0-2126 GCA_035622115.1 Candidatus Acidiferrales bacterium | reverse complement strand
GCATCTCCGAAGCAATCCCTGGGAGATCGAGAACAGTTCATGGCGCACGAACCAGACGACTCGCAAAAAGTGACCAAAGACGCCGTTTGGCAGAAGATGGAACAGCGGGAGCGCAATCTTTGGCGCTCGAGCTTCATCATTCTGATTCTTCTGGCAATTGGCCTGGGTGTGTCGTCTTGGGAATCGGTTCACTCCGGGAAGTTGCGACTCGAAGCGCTGCCGATCGGCCTGGTGATTCTGGTTGCTCTCTTCGGCGTATACGTGTGGAGGCAGCGCCGCGAGATGGTGGAGCTGCGCGGGTATGCGCGGGGGATTCAGGAAGGGGCGTCGAAGCCGCCTTCCGATGAGCAGATCGAAAAGCTTTTGGATATCGTAGCGCGGTCGCAGCACGGCTACCGCGAGCTGATCGACAGCCTCGATCACATTGTTTTCAACGCTTCTCTCAGCGGCGAAATTAAAGTGGTCAATCGCCGGTTCACCGATATTCTGAATCTCTCTTTCAACGACGTCGTGCGCCATTCGTTCGCCGAGTTTTTCTCCGAGCCGACGAAAGAGATGGCGCAGAGCATCGTGCCGGTTCTGCTGGAGAAGAAATCCTGGACCGGCATCATCAAGGCGCGGATCAAAAGTACCGGCAGCGTCCGCTACTTTGATACGGTGCTTCAGCCCATTCTCAAAAGCGACGATGTGGTCGCCATCAGCGGAGTGGCCCGCGATGTCACCTCGCAGCGCGAATCCGAGCTGCGCTTCACCGAACTTTTCGAGTCGCTTCAGGAAGGCGTGTATTTCAGCACGGCCGAAGGCAAGCTCCTCGAGTGCAATCCAGCGCTGGTTCGCATGCTGGGATACGAGCACAAAGAGGAGATCATGCTAATCAACAAGTCCACCTTCTACGACGATCCTCAGGTCCGGTCTTGGAAGATCAACGAACTTGGAAGATCGGGGACGGTGAGGAACTTCGAAGTCACCTTGGTTCGAAAAGACGGCAAGAAAATTCGCTGCATCGATTCCTGCTCGGCGATCCGCGATGGCGCGGGAAAGATATCGAGGATTCAAGGGACGCTCGTCGATATCACCGAGCGCGTCGAAATCGAGCGGCGCTTGCTGCAGGAGCAGGAATTCGGCCGCCGCCTGGTCGAGTGCTTCCCGGATATGATCGTCGCGCTGGACGCCACCGGCAAATTCACCTTCGTCAGCCCGCGCAGCGAAGAAGTAGTTGGCGTACCTCCGTCCGAGCTGGTCGGAGGGACGATCGGGAAGCTGGCCCATCCGGAAGACATCGAACATCTGCAGCAGGAGTTCCGGAATCTGATCAGCGGAGCCTCGCGTTTCGCCCGCTTCGAATATCGCGTTCGCCATGCCAATGGCAGCTGGCGGATGGTGCGCGTTACCGCCAGCCCATTGACGGGCGCCGACGGGCAAGCCAGCGGCGTGGTTGCATCCGCGCGCGACGTCACCGATGAAAAGCAATTCCAGGAACAGCTCATCCAGGCCGAAAAATTCGCGGCCATGGGCCAGATGCTCGCCGGCGTGGCGCACGAATTGAATAATCCGCTCACGGCCATCCTCGGTGTTTCCGACCTTCTGCGCGAACGCGCCACGGATGATTCCGCGCGCCGCCAGACGGAACTCGTCCGGCAGCAGGCGCGCCGCGCCGCGGACATCGTGCAGAGCCTTCTGGCATTTTCGCGCCGGGCCGCGCCGGGACGTACGCCGGTGCACGTCGAGCAGCTCGTCGAACGCGTGCTTCAGCTTCATGGCGCTACCCTCAACAAAAAGCACATCGCGCTCGAATTTCACCCGACGCCCGATTTGCCGCCGGTCCAAGGCGATCCAAGCCTCATTCTGCAAGTTCTGCTGAACGTGGTTGTGAATGCCGAGCAGGCGATTTCGGCGGTCCGCGATCACGGCAAGATTCAGATCACCGCCATCCGGCTCGAAGGCAATGTGGTGGTTTCCATCGATGACGATGGCCCTGGAATTCCCCCGGAAATCCTTGGCCGTGTGTTCGATCCCTTCTTCACCACGAAGCGTCCCGGCGGCGGCACGGGCCTCGGCCTGACGATTTCGATGGCCATCATGCGCGAGCACGGCGGAACGCTCGAAGCGCACTCCGTGCCGGGCCG
>DASPVY010000349.1:0-4374 GCA_035622115.1 Candidatus Acidiferrales bacterium | reverse complement strand
GCTGCAACGACTTCATCGATCAGGTTCGCATTGTCGCACGATGCTGCGTTCCCGCCGCCTGCGGGAGGACCCAGGACGGAAAGCGAGGGCGGGAATCCATTGGCGTAGGTCGAGTTGTACTCGACGGCGGCGGTGGTAATCGTGCGGACTTCAGAAGCAGCCGCCGCTTCATTGGCGGCTATCTTGGCTCGAAGAAAATTGGGAAGCGCGATCGCGGCGATGATGAGAATGATGGCGACGACGATGAGCAGTTCGAGGAGGGAAAAACCGCTGGCTTTCGCGACGGGCCGCTTCGGATTTGAACGTGTGTCGCGCGCTGGCATTGCCCGTCTCCGGTTCCCTTTAAGAGCAACGGGGAGGAAGCGATTGGCTTCCTCCCCGTTGGCCCAAATCGGATTGCTTACTGCAGAGGCGAAGACGTCGCGGAAGCCGCGCCCGTCGGGTTGAAGCGGATAACACCGGTCTGGTCGGTGTAGAAGTAGCGCTGACCAGTCGTGCCCGGTGTAGTCGGTTGAGCGTTGATGGTGTAGAGGTTCCAGCCGGCGCAACCGCCCGTGGGGGCAGCGTTCGGCGTGTCACCCGGACCGTCGGCGTACGTGAAGCTGTAGCCGGACTTCGTGCCGGTGGTCAAAATGTTGTCGATCAGCAGTGCTTCACCGCAGCTTGCAGAAGTATCGCCGGCGGCGTGGGTACCCATGTTCGAAAGGCTGATCGGGAAGCCGTTGCCGTAGGTCGAAGCATAGGTGACTGCAGAGGTGTTCAACGTGCGGCACGAACCGACAGCCGAGGCCTCGTTGGCCGCGATGCGGGCGCGCAACAGGTTGGGAATAGCGATCGCCGCGATGATCAAAATAATCGCCACGACGATCAGAAGTTCGATGAGCGAAAAACCCTTCTGATTCTTCTTCATAAGTTTCATTCTCTCCTTAAAATTTGACTGCTTAGAATCTCGTGTTTGGGCTCCCTGGCGGGGGAGACGTAGACAGTAGGTGCATGTACCGTGCCAACTGCAGGACCGTTGCAATTTCGTGTTCCGAAGCGGCGCAACCAGCTGATAATGAACTGTTTAGACGGCGACCTCCAAAACCGAGAACATCCTCGGGCCGTGCCAAAACGGGAGACGGATTCAAATACTGACAATTTTTGTCGTCCGAAAGCGCCGTTGTACGGCACCCCGAGTTGCCGCTTCGAAGTGCACGCCAGACCGCCCGGAGCGGCCACGTGTCACAGCCTTGTTGGATGCTGGGAGGCTTCACGACGTCAGACTCCGTGTTTCTTCGCGTAGTGACGGAACGAGCGATAGGTCATCTTCAAGAGATCGGCCGCCCGGACGCGGACTCCACCCGCACATTCCAATGCGGCCAGCAGGTAACGCCGCTCGATATCACTGATCTGCGCTTCCAGGTCGATTCCACCCTCGGGAATTAACGGCTCTTTGCCGTTGGAGTTGGGCGAGTGGTGTTTTTCCTGATAATAGAGGGCGATGCGCTCCGGCAGGCCTTCGACGGTGATTCGCGGACCCGTCTCGAGAGCGACGGCGCGCTCGATGGTGTTCTCGAGTTCCCGGACGTTTCCGGGCCACTCGTAAGCTTCCAGCCGCTGCAGGGCTTTTGGCTCGATGCCGTCGATGTTCTTGGACATTTCCTTGCGATATCGCTCGAGAAAGGTTCGCGCAAGAAGCGGGATGTCCTCGCGGCGTTCACGAAGTGGCGGAAGATGGATGGGAATCACGCTCAGGCGATAGTACAAGTCTTCGCGGAAGCGGCCTTCGCTGATTTCTTTCTCGATGTCTTTATTGGTCGCGGCGATGACGCGCACATCGACGTCAATCTCTTCCGTGCTTCCGACCGGCCGAACCTTGCCCTCCTGCAGAACACGGTACAACCTCACCTGCATGGTGAGGCTCATATTGCCGACTTCATCCATGAACAGCGTGCCGCCGTCGGCCGCATGAAACAAGCCGCGACGATTTTCGTTGGCGCCGGTGAAAGCGCCCTTCACGTAGCCGAAAAGCTCGGATTCCAGCAGCGTCTCGGGAAATGCACCGCAGTTAATGGTGATGAACGGCTTTTTGGAGCGGGCGCTGTTTTGGTGAATGGCGCGCGCGACGAGTTCTTTGCCCGTGCCGCTTTCGCCGGTGATGAGAACGCGGCTGGACTGTGGCGCGATGGTCTCGATCAACTCGAAAATCTGGCGCATCTTTGGGCTGGTGCCGATGATTTGGTCGAGGCCGGTCAGCCGGCGGATTTCGCGGCGGAGGATTCCGGTTTCTTTTTTGAGCTCGATGTTCTCGGAGATTTTCTGAACGGCGGCGCTGAGTTCCTCGACGAGCTTGTCGCCCTTGATGACGTAGCGGTCGGCGCCGAAATTCACCGCGTCGATGGCCGTCGAAATCGTGGGGACGCCGGTGATCAGAATGAAGACCGCTTCGGGGGAAACCTCGCGCGAGTAGCGGAGAAGTTCAACGCCGCTCATATCCGGCATGTTGATGTCGGAAACGATGATGTCGTAAACCTGTGACGCGAGGCGCCGGCGCGCGGCCTCTCCGGTGGTGGCGGTCTCCACGCGGTGGCCTTCCTTGCGAAAAGTGATTTCCAGCAGTTCGCAGATGGAGCGCTCGTCATCAACCACAAGAACGTGAGCCATCGCTCTCAGACCTGCCTTGTCGTTTCCATCGGCGACGCCGCGGTGGCCTCAACTTGCGGCCGTGACTTCGCCTTACGCCGTCCCAATCCCATACGCGGCAATTCGATGCGAAACTCCGCGCCTTCGCCTTTCCCGGAATCCACGTGGATTTTGCCGCCGTGCGCCTGCACGATTTCGTACACGATCGCGAGACCCAGGCCCGTACCCCCGGGAAAGCCCGATTGGAAGGGCTCGAAAATGTGAGTGGCTTTCGCCGGGTCCATGCCGACGCCGGTATCCCGAATGCCGATTTCCGCCCAGACCGGCCCGGTTTTGAGCGCCACAGTCAATGTGCCGCCGTCCGGCATGGCACGCAGCGCGTTATTCAAGAGGTTCCACATAACCTGTTTCAGGCGGTCGCGATCCACCTGAGCGCGCACGGGCGTCGAATTGAATTCCCGCACGAGTTTGTAATTCCCGGCAAATCCCGGTTGGTGCTCAAGCAAAGTAAGCGTTTCATCCAGCAAGGCCACAATGTTCTGCTCGGAGAATTCGTAGTTCTTTTCGCGAGAGTACTCGAGAAAGTCAGTGATGATCTGGTTCAGGCGCTGTGATTCGCGGGTGACGATCTGCACCAGCCGTTGATCGTCCGCCTCCAGCGGCGCCAGGCGCGTGAGTTGTTTCAACGCTCCGGTCATCGCCGAAAGTGGCTGGCGAATTTCGTGGGCAATGGCGGCCGAAAGGCGTCCCAGGGCGGCCATGCGATCCTGCACCGAGATTTCATGCTCCAGCCGCTTCAGCTCCGTGAGATCCTGAAAATTGAAAACGTAGCCGATCAACTGATTTTGCGCCGAGCGCAATGGCGAAATAGAAAGACCGAGGTATCGGAGCGTTCCGTCCGAGGATCGGAATTCGACATCCTCGCGCGATGCCAAGGGATTGCCGACGTCATCCGAAAGCACCGGCCAATAGCCCGGAAAGACATTTCGGACATGTTCGCCGATTATCTGCGAGAGGTCGCGACCGATGATTTCCGCGCCGGAGCGGTTCGAGACGATAATTCGGCCGGTCAAGTCGGCGGTCAGCAAGCCGCCGCGCATGGATTGGATGATGTCCTCGTTAAAAGCCTGAAGATCTTTGAGCTCTTCTTGCTTGGCTTCGAGTTCATGTCCCTTACGGCGGAGCGTCTGGGCGAGGACCGATCCAAGATAGGCAATCGCGAAAAAACCGAAGAAATTGGTGGCCATCCAGAACTGGAGTCCGCGGGCCGTGGGAGTGGTAACGAAAGTGCGTGGAACTGCGCCGTAGTAGCCAGCTTCGACCAAAGCGCCGAGGAGGATGAAGCTGGCCGCGGCGGTGATCATGGCTCCGCGACGCGAGAACAGAATCGAGCCTACCAGAATCGCGAGGAGGAAAAGCAGCGTGAAATAGCTGTCCTGCGCTCCGGTGGTGTAGACGACGGCCGCGCTGAAAATGACGTCGCCCGAAACTTGCAGCGGGGCATGCCAGCCCGCTTTCGGCTGCCAGCGGCGCAGCGCGATCACGGCGATTGCGAACGCGTACCAAGCGGCAATGACGGGAGCGAAGAAATGTGCCGGAAGGGCGAGCGGGGTCAGTTCACGAACGAGGAGAACCAAAGCCACCAATGAAGTGATGATCAGGAAGCGAACGCGTCCCAACCACGGCAGCCAGTCACCCATACTCCGATTGAACTCCGTTCGGGATCAGGGGTTGCCGGGTGCACGGGTC
>DASPVY010000348.1:0-3246 GCA_035622115.1 Candidatus Acidiferrales bacterium | reverse complement strand
GATCAGCAATCCGTTTTCCCGCGCGCGTTCGAGGACTTGATTGGTGGCTTCGACTGCCGGCTCTTTCGACTGGCGGTCTTTCACCAGTTCGAGCGCTTGCATCATGCCCATTCCTCGAACGTCGCCGATCACCGGATATTTGTCCTGCAATTCCTCGAGTTTGCCCCGGAGATAGCCGCCAACCGTGTAGGTGTTTTCGCGCAGATTGTCTTCCTCGATCACTTCAATCACGGCGCGCGCCGCGACCGAAGTAACCGGGTTTCCGCCGAAAGTCGAAATCGTGGCGCCCTTGAACTGGTCGGCGAGCTCGGCAGTTGTGATGGTCGCGCCGATCGGCACGCCGTTGCCCATGCTCTTCGCGCACGTGATCATGTCCGGCGTGACTTCCCATTGCTCGATGCCGAACCATTTCCTTCCCGTGCGTCCAAAGCCCGTTTGCACTTCATCCGAAATAAACAGGCCGCCATAGTTCTTCACGATTCGAAAAACGATCTTAAAATATTCCGGTGGCGGCGTAATAAATCCGGCAACGCCCTGAATGGGCTCGGCAATAAAGGCCGCGATGCTCCCGCTGGTTGCCGTCTGGATCAAATTCTCGACGTCGTTCGCGCACGCCACGCCGCAATCCGGATATTTCAGGCCGAGAGGGCAGCGATAGCAGTACGGATTGATCGCGTGCGAAATCCCGACGCTGATGATTCCCGCCTTGCGGTAGTTCGCGTGCGCCGTCACTCCCTTGGCGAGCGAAGATCCGCCAGCATAGGCCTGTCGCAGGGCTACGATGTCGTAGCTCGGACTCACCATCCGCGCCAGCAGGATCGCAGCCTCATTGGCCTCCGTACCCGAGTTCGTGAAAAAGCTCTTCTGCAATTTTCCCGGCGTGATCTGCGCCAGCTTCTCGGCCAGGGCGACGATGTGCTCGTTCGGAAATAATGTCGAAGTATGTTGCAGCCGGTCCACTTGCTGATTGATCTTCGATGTCACTTTCGGATTGCAGTGTCCTACGCCGATGGTGACGATACCGCCGAAGAAATCGAGATACTTCTTCCCGTCGAGGTCCCAGAGGTACTGCATGCTGCCGCGGTCCGCCACCAGCGGCTTCTGGAAATAATTCGACACTGCGGGCCACAAAAATTCCTTATGCTTGCGGATCACCTCATCGCTTCGCGAGGCTACTGCTGGGGGAGTTGTTGTCACTTCGCTATGTCCTTTGTTGGTCTTCTCGCTCTTATTGTCACTGACCGGCGGACAATTGCTTATTGCGATGTCCGCGAAATCTCGAATTCGGGTACACCTCGAAATTCCATCTTGGCGCTCAGCCGTGTACATCTGCCGCAAAACTCCGTGCGGCCGGCACGAGGCTAATTCGCCGCTTCGTCCTGACGTGCGGGGGCGTGCGTTCGCGCGATGTCGCCGTATGAATCCGGCCGGCGATCGCGGAAAAATTGCCAAGTGGCTCGCACCTGATCGATCTCGTCCAAATTCAAATCGGCCACGACCACTTCATCTTTGTCGCGGCTGGCCTGCGCGAAAATCTTTCCACGCGGATTGCAAAAATAACTCTTGCCGTAAAACTCGCCCATGTTCCATGGAGCTTCGGTGCCGACGCGATTGATCGCGCCGACGAAGTATCCGTTCGCCACCGCGTGTGCCGGCTGCTCCAGCTCCCAAAGATATTCGCTCAGCCCCGCGACCGTGGCCGAAGGATTGAATACGATTTCCGCGCCGTTCAGCCCGAGAATGCGAGCGCCCTCCGGAAAATGCCGGTCATAGCAGATGTAAACGCCCACGCGCGCGTAACGAGTCGCGAAGACCGGATAGCCCGTATTCCCGGGAGTGAAATAGAACTTCTCCCAAAATCCCGGATGGCAGTGCGGAATGTGGTGTTTGCGGTATTTACCTAGGTAGCTGCCGTCGGCGTCAATCACGGCCGCCGTGTTGTAAAACACGCCGCTCATCTCCCGTTCGTAGACTGGGACGATCATCACCATCTTGTGCTTCTTGGCGAGTTTCTGCATACGTTCGACGGTCGGTCCTCCGGGTACGGTTTCTGTAAGTTCGTACCAGCGGGCCTGTTGCTCCGCGCAGAAATACGGGCCGTAGAAAAGCTCTTGAAGGCAAAGGACTTGCACGTCGCGCTTGGCCGCCGTCGCGATTAGCTTCTCATGCTTGGAGATCATCTTCTCGCGGATATCGGCCAGCGAATGCTTCTCTGGCGACCATTCGCAGCGGGCCTGGATCAGTCCGCAGCGCACCGAGCGCGGCATCGAGTCCTCCCTGAAGGGCTAAGCTTCCGCCCAGTGTACTCCCGCGGAGCGGCGCGCGGCAACTCCCGAAAGAACGCCGCCAGCCCGGGGGAAAAGACCGTATAATCCGCCTTGCCCATGACCGGCATGCTTGAAAGACTCGGGTTGGCGTTCGGCCGGGTTTTTCCCGCCTGTGTTACGCTTGGCCAAGCCGTAGCTTTCAACATGTTTTTGGCATTTTTCCCACTCCTTCTCTTCGGCCTCGGCGTTTTGAGCGCAATCGCACCTTTTGAATCCGCTGTCCGGGATTTGCCCGAGCGTTTGAGGACCATCGTGCCTCCAGGAAGCGAGCAGGTCGTTCTCGATTATTTCGTTCGGCCGCATGCGCATGCGTGGCGGTGGACCGTTCTGGGTCTCGGCGGATTGCTGGTTGCCGGCTCGCAAGTTTTGATGGGCCTCATGCAGGGCTTCTGGATCGTGGAGAACGCGGAAAAGCCGAGCGCGTACTTCCGGCTTCAACTTCGTGCTCTTGCCGCGCTCTGCATCACCATCGCACCGTGGCTGGCGTTCGAAGGGCTTACTGTTTTCGCGCGGCCGGCGCGTCATTGGATCGTCGAGCAATTCGGATTTTCGGTTTGGGTGACAGGTTTATTCGCCGCTGTTTATCACGGACTCACGCTGGTCCTGGCGATGATCGTCGTGGTAATCGTTTACCGAATCGGCCAGCCCGCCATGCGCGCGTTCGCCGACGTCGCACCGGGTGCGATGGTCGCCACCGTTCTTTGGTGGGTAGTCGACATCGTTTTTGGATTTTACGTTCGCTATATGCCGTATAACGCGGTCTACGGCAGCGTGGCCGCGGCCATCGGCTTGCTTCTCTGGATGTATCTCACGGCAATGGTGCTCTTCGTGGGCGCCGCCTACAATGCGGTCTCGCGCGAAGTGGACATCGCCAAGCAGGATTATCGCGTCTTAACTCCATGGTAGTTCGCTCCGTTGC
>DASPVY010000347.1:0-4308 GCA_035622115.1 Candidatus Acidiferrales bacterium | reverse complement strand
ACCATCGTCGAGGCTTTCTTCGGCGACGGCGCGACAAGCATCGGCGGCTTTCACGAGGCGCTGAACTTCGCCGGCGTCCATAGGCTGCCCATCGTCTACATCTGCCAGAACAACATGTGGGCCGAATCCGTCCCGCTGCGGTTGCAGACGGCACTGAAGGATTTGTCCGAGCGGGCCAAGGCCTATGGCTTCCCGGGCGTTTGGGTCGACGGCAACGATGTTCTGGCCGTTTACGACGCGGCGACGAAGGCGATCGCTCGCGCGCGAGCCGGCGAAGGCCCCACGCTGATTGAATGCAAGACGTATCGTTGGTACGGCCACTCGGAAATTGATCCCGCAAAGTATCGCCAAAAGGAAGAAGTGGAAGCCTGGAAGAAGCGCGATCCGGTTGCGGCATTCGAAAAATATTGCTTCGAGAAAAGGATTTTGACCGAAGCGAAGAAGAATTCAATCGTCGCTCAGATCAATCACGAGATTGACGAAGCAGTCGAATTCGCCGAACAAAGCCCCTATCCCGACCCGTCTGAGATTTCCAAATTCGTTTGGGTCGATCAAAAACAGGAATCGTAGGACATGGCGCGAACGATCAATTACATCGACGCGATCACGGAAGCGCTCGACCAGGAAATGGGCCGCGACGACCGCGTTTTCATCATGGGCGAGGACATTGGCCCGTCGGGCGGCGTTTTCAAGGCGACCGCGGGTCTCTGGGACAAATATGGTGAAGAACGCGTCCTCGATACACCGCTGGCCGAGAACAACATCGTGGCGTCTGCCATCGGCGCGGCCATGGTCGGCCTTCGCCCTGTGCCTGAGATTCAGTTCGCTGATTTCATCACGCCGGCAATGGACACGATCATTCAGCAGGCGGCGAAAATTCATTATCGCAGCGCGGGCGCGTACACCTGCCCCATCACGATTCGCATCTGCTGCGGCGCGAGCAGCGGCAGCGGGCTTTATCATTCGCAGGAAAACGCCACCTGGTTCACGCACGAGCCTGGATTGAAGGTGGTGATGCCGGCGACGGCGTATGACGCCAAAGGATTGCTGCTGGCGGCGATTCGCGATCCGAATCCGGTCCTTTATTTCGAGCACAAGAAGCTGTATCGCTCGGTCAAAGGCGAAGTTCCCGAAGGCGATTATACGGTGCCTCTCGGCAAAGCGGCCGTGCGTCGCGAAGGTCGCGACCTCACTGTGCTGACCTACGGCGCCATGGTTCCGCTTTCGCTCGAAGCTGCGGATCAGATGTCCAAGCGCGGGGTCGAGGCCGAAGTGATCGATCTGAGGACGCTGGCGCCGCTCGATAAGGAAGCGATTCTCACCAGTGTGCGGAAGACCAGCAAATGCATGATCGTCCACGAAGACAAACGCACGATGGGAATCGGCGCCGAGCTATCGGCGATCGTCGGCGAAGAAGCTTTCGACGATCTCGATGGCCCGATCCTTCGCATCACCGGCCCCGACATCCCCGCCATGCCGTTCAGCCCGCCGCTCGAAAAAGCGTGGCTGCTGAATACCGACAAGATTCTCGCGGGCATGGACAAGCTCGCAGCTTACTAAGGCTCCAAACAAAAACCTTGATGAAACGAGCCGCCGGTCGCAGTCCGGCGGCTTCTTGCTTTTGCGCCGCTGCACACGGATGCGGCCAGCCTGAAGGCCCCCGGTGCGATTGCCCGGTTTGATCAGACCAGGGTGCGGCCGCCGTCGACGGGCAGGATTTGGCCGGTGATGAAATCTGACTTCACGAGAAACGCCACGGCATCTGCAATGTCGTCGCCCGTTCCTGTGCGATGAAGCGGAACGCGACGGATGTATTCCTCGTCGGGCGCCTCGTTCGGAAATTGGATGGTACCCGGCGCGACGCTATTGACGAGAATTTTGGGAGCTAGAGCGCGAGCGAGGCAGCGCGTGAGCATGATGACGCCCGCCTTTGAAACACAATAATGCGTGTAGGCCGGCCACGGGAGCAAGCCGCCGAGCGAAGAGATATTCACGATATGCGCCGGGCCCCTCGACGTGCGGCGCAGAAGCGGCGCGGCTGCTTGCGCGCAGAGAAATTGCGATTTCAAGTTCGTGTTCATGATGCGATCCCACTGCTCTTCGGTCAGCTGTTCAAACTGAGCCTCGAAGAAAATCCCGGCATTGTTGACGAGAATATCCAGGCGGCCGAATTCCTTTTCGATCTGTGAGAATAACTTCCCGACATCGTCTTTTTTGGAGACGTCGGCCTGGATGGCAATTCCCCACCGCCCGAGCGATGAGATTTCGTTGACCACCTGATCGGCCTCGGCCTTCGATGTGGCGTAGTCGATCGCGACGTCCGCGCCATCTCCTGCCAGGCGCAGCGCAATGCTGCGGCCAATGCGGATCGCCCCGCCCGTCACCAGCGCAACTTTTCCAGAGAGCTTGGCGTCCCCCATACTTTCCTCCGTTCGCGCGTCCGACAGTAGCATAGCGGTACGCGGACGCGGAACTGCCGGTTGCCAACGAGCGCTCGCGGATAAATTTAAATTTTCGAAACTTCTCCCTCTGCGTTTGCCATCGATGCGAACGGCGATATATAAAGACTCCTGCCACACGAATTCCTGGAGGCGGTATGAAATTGGATGTCCTGGCCATCGCAGCGCACCCGGACGACGTCGAGCTATCCTGCGGCGGCACACTCGCGAAGATGGGCGAGATGGGATACGTCACAGGCATTCTTGATCTCACGCGCGGAGAAATGGGGACGCGCGGCACGCCCGAAATCCGCGCGCGCGAGGCCGCAGCAGCGGCGCGGATCCTTGGCGTCAAAGTGCGCGAGAATCTCGGCTTGCCCGACTCGCGGCTGGAAGTGAATGAAGATTTCAAGAAAAAGGTTGCTGAAAAAATCCGCGCGCTGAGGCCGCACACCGTGATCCTTCCCTACTGGGAAGGCCGCCATCCGGATCATTACAACGCGGCGAAGCTTGGCTATGAAGGCTGCTTCATCGCCGGACTGAAACGCATGCCGCTCCGCGGCGAACCTCACCGGCCTTTCAAGATTATTTACTCCGCCGTCTATCAGAACGTCACGCCGAGTTTCGCCGTCGATATCTCCGCGCAATTCGAGAAACGCCGCCGCGCAATCCTGGTTTACAAATCCCAATTCAATCCGCCGCCAAAACAGAAAAAATCTGCGGTTCATCTGCCTCTCGACGATCTCGAGCGCGAGATGAATCTGATTACAAATTATTACGGCCGCATGATCGGCGTGCGCCACGCTGAACCCTTCGTTACGCGGGAGATTCAAGAGGTGGGAGACATCGTGAAATTGCGGGTTCGATCGATTTAGCGGAAGGCTCCAATTGCACCGCCCGTGATCTCGCGCACCGCGAGGCTGTCAAGGAGCTTGCTTAGAACTCATTCGATTCCTGGGCGAAGGTAAATCCAGGAAGATCCTGCCCGTTGGCGCCGTTTTGCACGCGGACGCGAACGGGCGCCTCCGTCTCCGCGCCGGTCCTTCGGAGGACGGCGTAGGTGGCCAACGCTTCGCTGTAAATCTTAGTAATCAGGAAGGTTTCGCCGCTGCCTTCCTTTTTCCAGAGCTGCCCGACTTGTAGCTTGCGTTTGGCCATTGTGTCCCCGAAGGCTGTAGAACTTTAGACATTCTCGGGAGAAGCGTCAATACAGTTGCGAAATCGGAGGCAGCCAGAAACCCTTTTTCCGGGAGCCTACATCCAACCGTTGAGAATGAGCTGTGGAGAGGGTGTATAATTCCGCTTTAGCTCGCTGGAGGTGGCCGATGAAATCAGGGATTCGAGAGTTTGCGGCGATCCTATCGGTGATGGCGCTCGTCTACCCAGCAGCATACGCCCAACAGCAGCCGCAGGCGCCTCCGCCACCGCAGCAGCAAAATCCTCCCGCGCAGACTGCGCCCGCAACCACGCCTGCGCCGGCTGCAGCTCCCCAGGATCAGCAGCAAGATCAAACCGCGCCGGCAGACGCGACTGCGTCTCCGGCGGATACGGCGCCGGGACAGGACAACGGCGCGACGCCCTCGAAAGTCAAAAGCGGGAGCGAAGCCGACGTCAACGCCATCGGCAATCGCAAGGTCGGACATGGCCCGGAGATGTACTCGATGGAGCATGAGATCGCCCTGGGCAAGCAACTGGCTCAGGAAGTCGACCGCGTCTCGAAGTTCATCACCGATCCAGTGGTCACCGAATACGTAAACCGCGTGGCGCAAAACATCGTGCGCAATTCGGATGCGCAAGTTCCCTTCACGATTAAGGTGATCGACTCAGATGCAGTAAACGCCTTCGCGCTGCCCGGCGGATTTTTCTACGT
>DASPVY010000346.1:0-2381 GCA_035622115.1 Candidatus Acidiferrales bacterium | reverse complement strand
GCGACGACCATTGTCGGCGGCGGCGACTCGATTGCCGCGGTCGAGGAAGCCGGCGTCGCGGACAAGATTTCCCATATTTCGACCGGCGGCGGGGCTTCACTGGAGTTTCTAGCAGGGCGGAAATTGCCGGGCGTGGAAGCGTTGACAGACAAGAGCTGATCGAAACAGGGAATTTTCGCTGTGCTCAGTACGACGACGCGCCGGCCACCGGCGCAGCGCGGAAAATTCCAAATTAAGGAAATACATTTGCGACGTCCGGTGATCGCCGGAAATTGGAAGATGTACAAGACGCAAGCAGATACGCGCGCGTTTTTTGAGAAGTTTCTGCCGCTTGTCGCTTCATCAAGTCATTGCGATATCGTCATCGCTCCGCCGTATACCGCTATCGCCTCTGCGGTGGCTGCGGCGCGCGGCTCGGCCGTTACCATCGCCGCGCAGAACGGCTACTGGGAGAAGGAAGGCGCATTTACCGGTGAAGTTTCAATGGCCATGATTTTGGAGGCTGGCTGCCACGGGGTGATCATCGGACATTCCGAGCGGCGGCAATTCTTCGGCGAAACGAATGAAACCGTGAATAAAAAGCTGAAGGCCGCGCTCGCAGCCGGTTTGCGGCCGATTGTGTGCGTTGGCGAATCTCTCGGCGAGCGCGAAAAAAATCTCACGCACGCGGTGCTTGAAACGCAATTCGATGGTGCGTTCGTCGCGTTGACCGGGGAAGAGTTCTCGCGTATTCTGCTAGCGTACGAGCCAGTGTGGGCTATCGGTACGGGCCGCACGGCGACGCCGGAAATTGCCGCTGACGCTCATCGTTACTTGCGGGAGCTGGCTCAGAAACGATTCACGTCCGAGCGATCCTCTGCGCTTCGTATCCTCTACGGCGGAAGCGTCAAGCCCGACAACATCCGAGGATTGATGGCGCAAGTGGAGATTGATGGCGCGCTTGTGGGCGGAGCGAGCCTGGACCCGCAATCTTTTGCATCGATTGTGGATTTTTGAGCGCGAATTTTTAGCGACGCAACAGGCCCCGTGGGCCGGTTGCCGCAGGCGGAGCAGGGAATGCCAATCGAAGTAAAATGGGGAATCTCGCTGGTTGTCGCGGGCGGTCTGGTGTATCTGGGGTGGAGATACACGCCGGTCCTCGTGACGCTTCATATTCTGGTGTGTTTTGTGTTGGTTCTCGTCATCATGCTGCAGAGCGGCAATGCCGCCGACTTGGCGGGCGCGTTCGGCGGCGCCGGCAGCCAGACCGCCTTCGGCCCGCGCGGCGCTGCGACGTTTCTTTCGAAGGCCACCACATGGTGCGCGATCGTTTTCATGGTGACTTCGCTCGCGCTTTCGGTGAAGCGCTCGCCGAATGAGACCCCGACGGGCGGCAGTTCGATTCTCGAGCAAACCACGAAGACGGCTCCCGCGCCGGCGCCGGCTAAACCTGCCTTGCCCGTGCCGAATTCGGCGCCCGGACAGACACCGATGAAGGTTCCAGCGCCTAGCGCGCCGAGCGGCTCTCAGCAGCCTCCTCCTCAGAAATAGCAGCTTCTGTTACAATTTCACGAGATTCACTTCGTTGCGGAAGTGGCGGAACTGGCAGACGCACCATCTTGAGGGGGTGGCGCCGTAAGGCGTGAGGGTTCGAATCCCTCCTTCCGCACCATTCATTCAAGCCACAAGTTGCCAACGCCGCGCGGGGGCGCGATGCGCGATTTTCCTGTCGTAGATATTTCAGAGTTTACAAAGCCGGCACGCGAAAGTGCGTCGATGGACGTGAAGCGCGCGATCGCTCGCGTGGTTGATGACGTCTGCCGCGAGACAGGCTTTCTCGCCGTGTCCGGACATGGCGTGCCCGCGACGACCATCGATCGCGCGTGGGATGCGGCGCGCGCGTTCTTCGATTTGCCGGTCGAGAAAAAGCTGAGCGTGAAAATGCCGTACGACGGATATCCCTATGGCTACTCGCCGCTCGAGGCCGAGGCGCTCGCGAAATCGAAAGGCAACGACACGCCGCCCGATCTGAAAGAAAGCTTCAACATCGGTCCGCTCGAACAGAACCCGGTAGAGGAAGACGATCCGAACGCGAACTTTCGATATGCGACGAACATCTGGCCCTCGGAGCCGGCGGGATTTCGGGACGCCGCGACGGAATGCTATCGGGCGCTCGGCAGGCTTGCCGGCAGCGTCATGCGCGTTTTCGCGCTGGCGCTGGAATTGCCCGAGAATTACTTCGATAAGTTGATCGACGATCCGATCAGCGCGCTGCGCATGCTGAATTATCCGCATTCGAATGTGACGCCGCAGCCGGAACAACTGCGGGCGGGGGTGCATTCGGATTACGGCAGCCTGACGATTCTTCGCGCCGACGCCGCGCCGGGCGGGCTCGAAATTCG
>DASPVY010000345.1:0-2537 GCA_035622115.1 Candidatus Acidiferrales bacterium | reverse complement strand
CCCGGAAATCCTTGGCCGTGTGTTCGATCCCTTCTTCACCACGAAGCGTCCCGGCGGCGGCACGGGCCTCGGCCTGACGATTTCGATGGCCATCATGCGCGAGCACGGCGGAACGCTCGAAGCGCACTCCGTGCCGGGCCGCGGCGCCTCGATCAAGATGATTCTGCCGGTGGCGGCCTCCACGACGCTCACGCCCGCAACCAGCGGCACTTCCGCGGTTTCGGCTCAACTCAAGCAGGTGATTCCCGGTTTGCAGGGGCATTCGCTTTTGGTCGTGGACGACGAAGACGGTATCCGCGAGCTGGTGTCGGAAGGTCTTGGCGCGCGCGGCATGGCGGTGGAAACGGTCGCTTCGTGCGAAGAGGCGCTGGCCATTCTGGCCATGCGCCAATTTGATGTGGTGCTGTGCGACTACAATTTGCCGGGACTAAACGGCGAGGAATTGTTCGCCCGGCTGCAGAGTCGTGGTTCAAGCCCCGCGCGATTTGTTTTCATGACCGGCGACATGCTGGATTCCGCTGCCATCGATCGTTACCGCGCTCTCGGCGCCCGCGCGATTCAGAAGCCGTTCCAGCTTTCCGGACTTGCCGCCATCCTCACCGAAGTGTTGGACGCCCAGCCCGTAAGAACTGCCTAGCCTGAAAATCCAAATTCACTTGGTCACGCAGCGTTCTGGCGCTGGGTCACTGGAATTGCGGAGCCGGTCCTGCGATCAAACAATCTCTTGTCGCAGGAGTTGCACCTGTAGGGGCCCACAAACACCACCCGGAAAACGATACCTTCCACAATTCCGTGACGAGAGGAGCGACGAACGTCGTGGCTTCCGCAGTTCGGACAAACATGAATGTGCTTGGTTGAGTCTTCTCTCATAGTGTTTGGCAAGTTGTGCCGCAGCGGATGCGGACAACTCCTCGCATGTGTCTCCTGAAGAAGTTAGTTCAGTCTGGGCGGATTCGCGACGGGGGCGCGATCCTCTGGTGCTGAGCGCTCGGTAGTGTGATTGCGACGGCGGATTCAGGGTTGCATCTATTTTTTGGAAGGAACCACGTCCACGCCAAAATCCCAGACGTAAAGCGCCTGATCGTCGGGCTTGGCCACTTCGGCGAATGCATACTCGCCCGGCGAAAGCGGCTGAGAAAGCGAAATGCGGTAGACGCCCTTCACTAATTCCCATTTCTCGATGGAGATGGAGTTCCGCTTGGCGACCTCCATGTCAAAGAGCGTATCGATTTTTTCGATTTGCCTTTTGCCGTTGCGCACCGTAGCTGGAATTAAATAGATCTCAGGCTCATGGCCGTCGGGCCGTCGGCGGTAGAACTCCGGCTGGTTGTTGGTGAGCCGAAGTTTCGCGCGAGTCCCGGGGAGCGACACCGTGTGGCGCGTCGGAACGATCGGAATGGGAATCAGAACCTGTTTGAGGACCTGGCCTTTATCGAAGGTTATGTCCGTGTCCGCCTGCTTCAGCAACTTCACGTCGGAGTGATCGAGCAGGAACAAGCCTTCGCCTTCGGGTAGAAATGTTCCCGGGGCGATTTCGACGCTCGCGTCCACGTCGACCATGACCGCGTTGCGAGCCACCTCGTCGTCATTGTGAACTTTCGCCACCAGCGCGGCATTTTCCTGCGCTTGCGCCACTTCTGCTTTGTGCGTCGCGTCCCAATCGACCAGATCGCTCGGAACTTCCTCCCACGCCGAGCGCTCCACGCTGTAATAGCGTACGCGATCGCCGTCGAGTTTGTACTCACGAACGAGATGGAACGTTCCGTCCTTCAGGTACAGCTTCTTACCCCGCGCGAGGTAAGCGTCGGATTTGGAATCGGTCTGATTTTGGGACGGAGGAGCCTGCGATTGCGGGCTGGCTTGTGGGATCAAAACGACGGCCGCCGCCAGAACGGGCAGGCACAACCACCCCGTTAGCCGCGCGAACCCGCGATCCTTGTGATGCCGGCCCATCGCCGTCTTGGGTTCCTTGCCCGTGCAAGATTCGGATGCGCAATCGTGGCGGAAGTATGGCCGCGAAGATACAGAATAGCTCCGCGTCGGGACGGCGGCAAATGGAGCAGAAAAAAAGGCCGCCAACTCGGCGGCCGGGGGGGGAGACGAAATGTTAGGTGGTGTTCGTCCTAAAGAGTTTAGTGCTCGCAGCGCTCAACAAGGACCGCCAGAACCAGCAAATCGGAGTTCGTGAAAAGCCACTTATCCGCTTCTGCGCCAGCAACTTCCGCGGCCCGCGCAATAAAGCCCAGGTGGCGGCTGCGGGCAAAGTTCCGGAGATGGTCCGTGCAGATTCCTGTGAGACCGCAAACCTCGTCTTCAGTGAACAACTTTTGGCTCGACCTGATCGTTAGCATGGCTGGGCCTCTCTATCATGCATCTACGATGCGAGATGCATAGTAGACGCTGCATCAAATTCCTTGCAATAGAACGACCGTTCTACCGGCATAGAACTTTAGAGGGCTGAATTATTCAAAACACGGCAAAAGAGCCGGTTTTTCGGGGATTGATAGTAATCCCGCAGAAATGCAAGGAGATGAAAA
>DASPVY010000344.1:0-3681 GCA_035622115.1 Candidatus Acidiferrales bacterium | reverse complement strand
GCGAAATGGCAGGACCTGCAGGACAAAGATCTGGCCGCGCTGAATGAAACAATGAAGAAGGCTTATCTGCCGATGATTGGAATTGTGCAGGAACAGCCGAAGGAAAAAGAAAAGCAGGAACAGCCGCAATAGCGGCGGAGCCGGGGCTATTTCGGCTGGCTGGAGGAAGATGGGCTCGCGGAGGCGGGCGCAGTTGCGCTTGCCGCTGAAGCGGGCGTCGCTCCACACTGGGCTTCAACGAGCGGCGCGAGCGAGTCGTCAAACTGCGCGCCGGTACGATTTTTCGCCGAGCAGATTTGCGCCGGGGTCAGGCCAGTCGCGCCACGCAGATCGGCGCCGGCGATATTAGCGCCCGAGAAATCGGTACCCCGCAGCACCGCGCCCTGCAAGTCGGCGCCTTCCAGATTCGAATCGCGCAGGCTCGCCTCGATCAGAATCGCGCCCTTCAAGTCGGCATCCTTCAAGTCGGCTCCGGGCAACTTGGTGGACCAGAGATAGGCGTCCTGAAGGCTTGCGAGCTTCAAATCGGCGTTCATGAGATTGGCGTCGCGCAAATCAGCGGATTCAATGCTGGCGTGCGCGAGTTGAGCCGAATGCAGATCGGCGCCGAAAAGATTGGCGTTGCCAAGATGCGTGTCCACGAGGATGGCGTTGCCGAGTTTGGCGTAGGACAGATCGGTTTCGCGCATGTCGGCGCGAGTCAAATTCGCCATCTCCAGGTCGGCGCCGTGAAGATTGGCGCGAAAGAATCGAACCCGGTCGAAAAAGGTCGAGTGCAGGTTGGCCTCGCGCAAATTGGCGCCGCGAAAATCCGATTCAGAGAAATAAGCGCCGCGAAGATCGGCTTTCCACAGGTGGGCGTTGATCCAGATCGTCCGGTATGCCTCAGCATAGCGAAGACGCAGATCATTGAGCTGCGCGCCTTTTACGACGGAAAGATCGTCGTCGCGCCAGCTCCAATTTTTCGGAACGGTAGAAATGCTGGCTTCGGTCAAATTGGCATAAGGGCGGTAGCCCAGCGTCCAGAACGCATCGGCGGACCAGCGGAGCAGGCTGGCTTGAGAAACATCGGGCATCACGCTGGAATCGTGCGGCACGCCGTAATCCACGCCCAAGGTCAGAATCAAGAGGAAGACTCCAAGGGCGGCCGCAAAAATCAAACGCTGCATAGCCGCTTGAGCGCGACGCGGCTTTTTGACCTCTGGAGCGATGGCGGGCGCAGGCGGAGCTTCTCCGCGAAATTCCTGGTTCTGAATTGGCTCGGCGAGAGCGACGAAGTCGGGTTCGGACTCGGAGTCGTCGAGGGACGAGGCATCGAGCGATACATTCTCGAGTGACGAATCGGCGGCGGAGTGGTCATCGCCGGGCGCTTCGTTAGACTCGTCGCTTTTGCTTATCGGATCTTCGATTGTCTCAACGGAGCGCACCGGAGCAGCGCCGGGCACTCCTTCATCCCGGACTCTCGGCAATTGCATCGCGATTCCGACCGACAACATGAGGAGGAGAATTTGCAATAGCGCGCCGCGAATATCCTGCATCACGAGATAGCGCGCCCAGAACAAGAAGAGCGTCGCCGGGACAGCCCAATACGCGAGAGCGAATGGAGCGATCATCTGGAGCGCGGAGGGCGCGACCCAGTTTGCTCTCCAGCCGCGGAATCTGGCTTGAAAAAGCGTCATGAGAATCCACGGGCCGGTGCGATCGAGGGAGTGTCCGTCGGGGAAGATCGACGGAAGCTCGCCGAGCTGTTCCCACAAACGCTGCAGAGCGATGTGGAGATAAACGAAGAGACCAAACAAAACGATCGGCATGACCAGGAAAAAAGTGGCGATGGGGATGACGCCGCTCGAGGGAAGCACGCGCAGAAGGGGCGCATCGTTCAAGAACTGAACGTCGCGAGCCGTGAAAATCCGGAGGCAGCAGAGGGCGCAAAGCGCAAGAGTGGCCAAGAGCACGTGGTAACAATGGCGCGCGCGAGCCTGCGCGAGATTCTGGCCTTCGAATTCCGCAATCGACGAAGGAAGCATAGACCAGAGCAAGCTTGCTCCGGCGAGTTGAGTGGTGTGCAACCCGGCGGCGCCCACGAGCGTGGCGCCTTCCAGATTCGCGCCGCGCAAATCGGCGCCGAGAAGATTGGCTTCCTGGAGATTGGCTTGAACGAGGCTTGCGCCGCGAAGATCAGCGAGCAGCAGCTCGGAACCCTGGAGGTTGGCACCGTTCAGAACCGCGCCCTGCAGATTCGCGCCGGTCAGGTCCATCCCTTCGAAATCGGCGTGCGCGAGCTCGAGGCGCATTCCCGACTTGCCGTTCGATTCAACCCAGGCACGGTGCAAATCGAGCATTGCTTCCAATTCCGTATCGGCGACGGATCGGCGCGGACGTTCCCGCGACGGCACAGTCGCGAAGGCAGCGTCCTCCTTGATAATGTCACCCACGAGCCAATGAAACGACATCGTTCACCTTTCGGATTTGTACTGCCGCGATTAACTTCGCCTGGCAGGCTTTCAGAAAGCGACTATTCAACGCCCCCACGAATATCGTTCCGGCCGTTTCCGTTGCCGCTTCCATTCGAGCGTAACGGCGACGGAAAATGAATCCGCCAAAAATCTTTGGCGGGCGCGATAAATTCCACGCCGATCTTTCGGCCATGGGGCTGGACCGGCCCCACGTAAGCCACGCGCGCCTCTTGCTCTTCGGCGGTGGATTTGTTGGTCACAATCACAGCATCGGAGAGCTCCACGGGCATTCGCAATTCAAAGAGACCGCCCCAGGCGTTCACGTTGAGGGTGATGGTTTCCTCGGTGCTAGTCCGGCGGCTCGACCCCACCACGGTTATGAACACCGGAAACTGCAGCTTGAGGCGCTGACTCCGTCGCGAAGCCGGACGCGGCTTTTCCAATTCCATCTTTGGTTTCATATTCGCAATGACGATAAATGCCGGGAAAAGGGGCGGCAATAGTACGGCGGGACAGGGCCGCAAGGGCAAAGGCAAGTTATTGAGGCGCAGCAAGTTGCGCGATTTAACGGTTGGGCGGAAGCGACTTCCTCAGCTCTTGATCGGCCGCAGGCGGGAGCTTGTCCAAATGCGCCAGGAAGGTGGTGAGCTGCCAGATTTGATTGTCGCTGTACTCTTTACCCCAAGCGGGCATGCCGGTCCAACGGACCCCGTGCTTGATGATGTAGAAGTTTTGGTAATCGGGCATGTCGGGCGCATCCATCCAGAATTGCGGCGCGGGCGGATTGAAGGCCTCGCCGAACCGCGTGGCCATGTTGACGGGATCGCCGTGGCATCCGGCGCAACTGGCGCCATAGAGGCGGGCGCCGGCGCTGAGCGTGTCGTCGGTGGGCTGGAGCGGATTCTGCACCTGCGGAGCGTGACGGTCAGTTGATTCGTCCATCGCGCGCATGGCAAGCCTTCGCTCAAGGGAACCGGAGCCTGTGTCCGCCCTAAAATCGATATAGCCATGGTGGACGATCACGTAGACGATGAGAGCGAGCACGAAGAGCGTAAACGTGATTCCCCAAAGAAAACCTTTCATCGCTGCGCTCCCTCCGAACCACGAGAATCCGGGCCGCCTGACTTGCGGAGCCGGGTGCGAAAGTATCTCACGATTTCATTCATTCGATGCGGCGCACGGCGATCCGGGCGCGAGTTTGGCGCGCTCATTTCGTCTCGACGAG